>MFKK01000013.1:0-48096 GCA_001781035.1 Candidatus Jorgensenbacteria bacterium RIFCSPLOWO2_01_FULL_45_25b
AAGATATAAAAATTGCGGTAGGGTGAGGGGCCCGACAACTTTGGATTTTTGCTCAATAAATTGAGGAACTTGGAAGGTGGACATAACAAATAGTAATATGTAAGCTCTAAATCCTAATCTCTAAGCTCTAAACAATCTTCAAATTCAAATATCAAAACTGCTATTTTGATTTTTCTATAATTGAACCAAAAATTTTCATAAGTTCCGTTGCTTCAATTATAAGGCATTTCTGTTCTTTTTCCTGCGTCTCACTTGATTCAGAAAGCCGTAGCCAATAAATAGTTTCTTTAGCCTCCTTACGACAGATTTTTATTCTTAGTACAAAATCCTTTCGGCTTAATGCCTCGTTTGCTTCAATAAAGTTTGCTCCCACAGAACCTGACGACCGAATCCCTTGTCGGCTAATTTCAGCATTGGGGAGAGAGCGAGAAAGAAACTTAAAATATACAATAGAGCGTTTAGCAAAAAGAAATGTTCGTTCCTCTAAATCGTAAGGTTTCTCCTTTTGATTTTCTAACATTTGAGATTGTTTAGAGATTAGGGCTTAGAGATTAGGATTTATGATTTATAGGTGTACCGTATTCCCATCTATTATAACCCTATCCAAATCTTTTTGTTCGCCGGAGGGGGGTGGCTTTGGGAAGGAAAAAGGATTTTTGGTAATTTTAACCTCTCCATGTTCTTCCTGCGTAATCTCATGCGTGGGAGAAACAAGCTTTTCCTTAAGGTTCGCCGGTTTGAGTTGTTCGTTCGTCGTCTTTGTAGGCCTGTGGTGAGCCTGCCGAATCCATTCGGATGTATTCGTAGTTTCGGATCGCTTTATGGTAAACAACTCCTCCTCTTTTTGAAAAGGAGTAACCTGCGTCCGAAGCCCGCTATAATGGACAATTCTTGGAACTTCTTTCTTTCCTCCTCCAGAAACAATATTTCTGACGGGGTTAATTTTTCCTAATATGCTTGCGGTGGAACTTGTTTGCGGTGAGTCCGCCGGCTGGCGGAGCGAATCCGCCCGTGGCGAGCTTGCCCCGTTAGAAGCAAGGTTTCTAACGGGGCTTGCCGAATCCACGCCCCCAGAAACTTTTGCTTGTGGAACGGAACCTGAAACAGGAGGTGTCGGAGACGAGGGTTTTCCAAAGAATCCAAAAGGCAAAGAAAAGCCTCTGCTCGGACGCTTGGAGGCTGTGTCCGCGGAAGTTTCCTCGTGATAAAGAACGAACGGCTTTTCGGAATAGACCTCCTTCGTATTCGCAGATTGGTAGTCATTTGTAGATTCGGATAATTTGTAGTTTGGCGGGTTTGCGTCGGCTTCTTTTCTAAAGAAGTGTTTATCCCACGCCTCCTCGCGCGTCATGCCGGAAACTTGCGGTTTCTTTTGCAAGCCAAGAAGCGTCGTGTTGATAGCAACCCCCTCCTCTTTCTTTGGAAGAGCGTCGGAAAATACGGGAAGAGGAGAGGGATTTTTTATAGGAGAAGGAGCGGAAACGCCCGGAACATAAGGCTTATAATTTCTAATAATATCCTGCGAAACAGGCTCAAAAATCTTTAGGTTAATTTCTTCGCTGATAGCATGCGCGATAGCATCGTCAATGTTCGTAACTGCGCGAGCCTCCTTCTCAAAATCATGAGGATGAAGAAAACCAAGAATAACGTCTCCTGAAAGGACGGCAAACAATTTTGTCTGCTCTTCAGAAAGTTTCTTTCCCTCGCAAATACTCCACACCGTATCTCCCGTTTCAAACGCGAAAAACCTCTCTTTCAAAATCTTTGGAAGAGAATCAATTCGTTCGGAATAATATTCTAATGGAACCTGTTGCATATTTTTAGTGCGGCATATTGTTGGGCTGTTGTGGAGGCGGCTGTGGAGGTTGCTGCTGCCGCTGTCTCCCTTCACTGCCAAAAGAAGGGTCAAATTCGGGATTAATCCCCGCGAGACGGCGGTCAACCGTACGTTTAAGAACATCTTCTATTCTATTTTTCAAGGCTTTTTCATCATTAGGCAACGTGTCAGCAACTCCTTTAACAGCCTCTTGAACGACATCAAAATTTTTCTGCTTTACGCCCATAAGAAGTTTTGAAATATCGCCGGTATTATTTTTTACAATACCATAAGCTTGAGCCTCTTGTATCTGTTTTGCGATAGCATCATTTTGCATGCCAAAAGGATTTTTCCCGAAAGCGTCATTAATTTGAAACTTCCCCCAATCAGCTGAAGACCAGCTGGAAAAAAACTCCAAAGATTTTTGTTTCAGTTCGCCACTTAATTTTTCAAGATCAGCGGCATATTCCGCGCTTTTTTCATCTAACTTCTCAATTTGACGCGAAAGTTCCGCCATCTCCGTGTTTAGTCCACGCGTCTTCTCCATATCTTTAAATGCCTGTCCCTTTCCCATGCGAGCAAACAAGTTTTTGTAAGGGTCATCAATATACTTATCCGAGTTCGGAATCATATCAATATTTTTATTCTTAGAAAGCTTCTCAAGCGCGTAAACCAAATCCGAACCCCCAAGAGTACTAACAAGGTTGGCAAGCCTCTCGTCGCTAAGCCCTCCAAGCTTCTTGTTTGATGCCGCGGCAAGCTGTGCTTCACCATGCCCCCCAACACGATTTGCAAGCCCCCCTAAAGATTTGATTCCAAGAGCGGTTTTGGCAAAATTGCCAAAAGGGGTTTTTCCATCTTTCTGCATTGAATTGGTAAGCTTTTTCCCCAAAGCACTTCTCGGAAAAGCGGTTCCAGCCTGAAGCCCCTTTCCAAGAGCCCACTTCTGCCCCGTCTTCTGCCCCTTCTTCGCGAGCCCGATTGCTCCCGCCGCTCCCGCGATTCCCAGCCTCTTTGCTATAACAAGCGCGCCAAAAAGAAAGCCGGTAAGAACAACCATTTTCACTCCCTGTCCGATAATGAGAGCCATGGGCCCGTTTCCTTGGAAAAACCCGTCGGCGGACTTCTCTGACCCGGAACTTATCTTCTGTACGCTTAAGAGGGCAAGATAAATAAAGAAGGCGGATGCGGGAGCAAAAAACGCCCAGCTTAAAAACTTATCCCACCACTCCTTAAAATAGCCCTGCAACGAAGGGACGACCCAGAAAAGCCACGTAAGAGGGGCAAGAACAAGAAGAAAAGATAAAACAATAAAACGAAACAAAAACATAAGCGCGAGAGCGAATAGGACAAACGCCGCGACATAGGTAAACAAAATGGAAAATAATTGTTGCGTAAGAAAACCGACAGCATAGTCAGTAATGCCCGGATTTGGAGCCTCTAAATCAAAAGGAGAGGGCTCTCCCGGGTCGCCAAGAAGTTTTTGGGGGTTAAACGCGCCGGAGATGGTTTCGACAACCTCCTGAAAACGAAAATTGCCATCGGGGGAAGAGATGCCTGCGACGGGAGCAAAAAAGAAACGGGTCATGGTGTGCGAAAAATCAAGCACGACTCCGGAAATTGTAAGGCTGAAATTTACGAGAATAGCCGCGGCAATAAGTTTTGGTAAAAGCGCCTGCGCTCCATACTTGCTTCCGCTTCGCAAGATGGTGCCGATTGCGATAACAATCATAACAAGAACAAAGCCGAGGTTCGCGAGATCTCTCGTAATTCCCCAGCCGGTCAGAATAAGCTGGTTGGACCCCGCGTCAAGAATCCTAAAATTCAATTCCAAAAAGAAGTTGGTAAAATATCCGCCGACGACAAAAAGCATTCCGCCAACATATTTAATAATGACGAAAATTAAAAAATATTTGGTAATCTCTCCCACAGCGCCTAGAACCAACGGCAAAAAAGCAAAAGCCGGAGAGGGGAAAAGAAGAACAATTCCCAGAAGAGGCAATAATCCGATTAAATATGTGCGAAAACGTTTGAACATGCGTTCTGTTTTTCTCCTTCAGTTTATCGTAACTTACCAACTTATAAACTTGTTAACTTATCATAACTCGTCGTAACTTACCAACTTAAAACTTACAACTTATAACTTACAACTCATTCGCTCTCTACTCCACCTCATCAATCAGAACCGTGGAACAGACATACGGCGGGCTGTTTATTGTACACTCACTCAATCTCTTCTTCGCCTCCTTCAGTCGCGCGGCAAGCGTCTTTGTCCACGTTTCATATATTTGAAGAAGCCGACCTGCCTCGCTCCCAACGGAGGTGAGTTGGGAAAGAAGCCGTGTAAGCTCCCCCTCCGACTTACTATCTTTAGCCTTTTCCTGAATTTCTTTAATGTTTTCAATGAAGCCTTGCGCGGCATCCGTGTGGGTTTTATAAAGCTGACTAAGAGGGCCCGGGCCAAGGTCGGTAATGTCTTGCAAAGACTGTTGAAGCTCCTCCGTTGCCGAACAGGTTGCGGCTCCCTTAACCCGCTTTTCGCAGGCAAACAAACCCTCAACCTTAGCCCCGTCTCCCTGAAGGGTTACAAGAAGCGACTTATTATCATCCTCAAGTTGTTTGATAAGCGCGGGCAGTCTTTCTAATGAAGCTATCGCGTCTGCCGAGCCGGTCATAATAGAAGCCTTAAGAGGCTCGGTAAAATCTTTCGCCGCCTCATATTCATCCGCCTGTGTTTGTTGGATAGTAAGAGCGTCAATTTTTTTCTGCGCCCCCTCTCTTTCTTCAGAAGAAAGGGTTGTGTCTTTTTTCTTTTCTTCTTCTTCCGCGATCTGTCCCTCGCGGGATTTCGGCCCAAGCCCTCGTCCGCTCCTGCTCGTCCTTATATCCGCAATTTTTCCCTGCGCCTCCGTAACAACTCTGCTAATCGCGGCATCAAATATTCCATTCACATACAAGCTCATGTCGTCCGTGCCGGAGAGAAGATGAAAATCAGCCTCAAGCGCGGTATCAAGTTGCGCTCCAACCGTCTTGCCCGGCCATGTAATCTTCTCCTCCGTGCACACAAGCGCATACTGGCTCCTGTCATAATTAACCGCCATTTCTGCCGTAATATCTCTGTTAATCGTCCTGCCGGTATCAAGACTGTCCGCCCTCCAAAGCACGCACTCTTTTACGGGCTCAAAGCCCTGACTCGCGATAGCCTCCAAAGTGGCGGCATCCTTCTTCTCTTGGGTCGCGCGCGCGATCTCGTCAAAAATAAGGAGAGAGAGCCCAAGTTGGTTGTTTTGGGGTCTCAAGAGCTCCATGTATCCCTTCCATCCCCCCTGGGAAAAGTCATTGTAAAAACCCTTCACGTTGCCAACCACGTCCGAGAGCGTGCAGGAAATCTGGTCTGAAAAGTGGGGAGGCTTAAGCGTTAGTTGAGAGCCCAGTCCCGGCGGAATTTGAAGAGGAGAGCAGAGGTCGGCAAACCCAAGCTCGGAAACCACATCTCCAACAGCGGCATTAGCGGCATTTTTTAGCGTGTCTCCAAAGTTTTGAATAAAGCGCGGTCTTCCTCCATTTTGAATCCAGCTGATTGTTTCATCCACAAGCGAATCAAGCATCCGCTTCTTAAATGTCGCGAGAGACTTTTCTTTCGCGTAATCCTGCAAAGCCTGAATGCACGACTGCCATAAAACGGTAGTTGAATTCACCTCCTCCACTAATTGCGGCTCTTCTCCTAAAATATCGCCCCCGACCTCCTCTGCCATCTCTCCTCCCTGCCCTCCCGTAACAAAATTAACGCCAGCCTTAAGCCCCTCCTTCGCCTTACCCTTTACCCACCCCGTGAGCCTGTCCCAACCATGTTTTACTAACCGCGTCGCCTCTTGAGTAGCCCAATCCTTCGCGATATCAAGCCCGCACTCCTTCTTCAAATCAACATTGCTGACACTCTGTTTAGGCGCGCACTTAACGGTATAAGGCGGGGAAGGATACCTATTTTCCGGATACAGCTCTCTAAACTCTGCCTCGCTTCCCCCGTTCCGTCCCGCGTCAATAAGCTTCTCACTCACCCCCTTCTGCCCCACATAGATTCCCCATCGGGATTGGGAACAAACATCTGCCGCCTCCGCAACGGGCAAAAGTGGTAAAGAAAAAGAAAGAAAAGAGAATAAAAGCAACGCCCCGCCTGCCCGATAAATATGTCTGATAAAAAACCTCATATAAAAACTACCTCGTCATCTCCTCCAAAGATGCTTGAAGCTTCGCCTCCTCTTGAACTAAGTCCGATAAACTATTCAAGGCGAGGGGAATTTTGAGTGAATCGTCTTTTCCGAGCTCAAGCGTAGCTCCAATCATAAGCCTTCTCTGCCACACATTAAGAAGTTGAAGATGCAGGCCGGCAAGCGACCGTGGAACCTGAAGCGCGAGCAGTTCCTCCACCTCCGCGCGATATGCCGCGAGATGGTCCTGAAGAGAAGATGTGTTGGAATCGGAAACAAATTGGGAAACTGCCGTAAGAAAATGAGTGTTTAACTTCCCAACATATTTTGTGGAAATGTCCTGATAAGAATCCGCCCATCTCTGCGCGCTCTCGGGTGAGCTAGTTGAAATAGTATGAACATCCTCAAGCGTAAAGAGGGAAAGACGAAGAGGAATCTCCACGCTCTTGTTTATAATCCCCTCCAAAAACGCGTCGTCCGGCATCGTAAGCGAGGCGAGCGCCTCCCTTCCCTTTCCCGCCTTGTCTTCATTTAAACGAAAAAACTCCTTCCCATACTCGCCGATTAGGTTCTCGGTAACATTTTCTTTAAGAGGGTCAATCCCAGGCTCTGCCCGCGGAGCTGTGTCCAAAAGGTCTTTATATGTTGAAAAAGAAATGGCTTGGCGAGAGGGTGAAAAAGCTATTCGGGAAGAAGCCCGAAGAAAATAAATCGCGGTGAGCGCTCCAAAGAAAAGCACGAGAAAAGAAAACAAAAATCGTTTTTGTTTTGAAAACAACGTATGATTCTCCATCAATCATTATTCTACAACATCTCGGACAACTTGATAATAAGAGGAACAGAAAGATTCTGTGGACGAAGGGATGGATTAATTCCAGCTTTCTGAAGCTTCTTTATAATCCTCTCCTTGTCCATTTCGGATTTCAAATTTCGTGCTTCGGATTTTCTGCTTAAGAGCAGATTATTCAGTATCGTCTTTCTCGGCTGTTTAAAAAGCACGTTCACAAGTTTATAATATTTATCATTAATCTTTAGTCCTTGATCTTTAATCTTTAGTCGTATCACTGCAGAAGCCACCTTTGGCGGAGGCTGAAACTCCTGTTTTGAAACAGAAAAAAGATATTCCGCGTCCGCCCAGTACTGCACGCACGCGGCAAGAAGGTTCATCCCGTTAAAAGCGGATTGCTTGAGCGTAACCATAGTCTCTATCGTCTGCAAAGAACGGCTTCTGGCGGGATTCATAAAAGGAGGCTTGGCGCAAACGCGCTCCGCCACCTCCTTCTGCGTCATAAGAACGGTAAGCGTTGGCTTGTGCTCTAATTCTCCGATGGTTCTAAGAAGCTTCCCCGTAATATAGTAAGGGATATTTCCAACGAGCTTGTAGCTTATAGCTTTCAACTTGTAGTCTTTTGAAATCTCGGGGAGAACTTTGAGCGCGTCGCCCTCAATAATAATGTGTTGCGCGTTTGAAAATTGATGTTTGGAAATTGATTGAAAACTACTCGCAAGAGCTCTTGCGAGCCTCTCATCTTTTTCAATTGCCACAAATTTTGCAATCTTGAAATTTTGCAATCTTGCAATAATTTCTCGCGTCAAAGCCCCCCTCCCCGGCCCAATCTCAATAACAAAATCTCCTTCGGCAAGCTGAAGCGCGGAAATAATACGTTCTATAACCGTGGGATTCTTCAAAAAATGTTGTCCTAATCTTGCGCCCATAGCAAAAAAGCTCTAAATCAACCGAGATTCTAATATTAACCGACTCTATTAAAAGCTTCCAAACCCCTCAATAACGTGATATGCTATCCCCACGTATGGTAGCAGAACCTTGGCGTACTCTAAAGAGAAATCTGAATTCGGCAAACATCTGGTCTCTTGTTCTCATTTGCGGTGTTGTTATAGGCGGTAAAACAACCCTCGATAATAATCGGGGATTTTCGTTATATAACGGAACACAGACGGAAAAAGCGAAAGAAACACTCGCGGGGAAAACGTTTTTTGAAGACGCGGGAGCGGTAAAAAGTATTTCGTCAGACGAAGAAAAGGAAAATAAAAGAATAAACACGGAAAAAGACGGAACAATTGTCGGATATGGAGCGCCGGAAGGAGAGGAAGAAAGCGGAATAAGGATATATAAAAGCAAAAAAGGAGATACGATTTCAGAAATCGCGGCTCGGTTTGGAGTCTCAAAAGAAACAATATTATGGGCAAATCCGGAATTAAAAACCCTCCTACATTCAGGAGAAAAGCTTTTCATTCTTCCGGTGGAAGGAATTTTATATGAAACAAAAGAAGAAGACTCAATAGAATTGATTGCGAGCCGGCACAAAACAACGGCAAGCGCGATAAAAGCCTATAATCAAAACTATCAAAAACTTATTGAAAATCCCGGAAGCAGGCTAATCCTTCCGTATGCCTCCCCGAGCGTGAATGGAAACGAGCCTTCTATTCGGGAGTCTACGTTCTAGCTTCTTTTAGTCGGTACTGAAAAGCCTCTAAAATATGTCCTTGTTTAATAAGAGGAGCTTCTTCCATGTCGGCAATAGTTTGCGCGAGTTTTAGCATTCGGTAATATCCTCTCGCCGAAATAAGGGATTTTTCAAGAATTTGTTTCAGAGCAGTCTCCGCCTCCGAATCAAGTTGAATGATGGAATCAACATCTTTTGACCTCATCTCCGAGTTTGTATGAATCGCGATGCCGGCGCGAGAAAAACGTTTGGCGGCAACAAGGCGGGCTGATTGTACTCTTCGGCGAAGCTCCTCGTCCTCTTCCTCGTCTCCGCGCGAAATCATTCGTAACTCTTCAATAGGAATGCGCGGAATCGTAAGCTGAATGTCAATTCGGTCAAGAAGAGGCCCCGACAATTTTTTTTGATACCTGATAATTTCATGCGCCGAACAACGGCACTCGCGGGAAGAATCCTCAAAATATCCGCAAGGACAGGGGTTCATGGCGATAACCAGCATAAATCGCGCGGGAAAAGAAAGGGATTTTTTCGCGCGCGCGATATGAACCTCTCCGCTCTCAATAGGTTGTCGCAATCCCTCAAGAACGTCTCTGCGAAATTCCGGAGCCTCGTCAAGAAAAAGAAGTCCGCGATGAGCGAGGCTGATTTCCCCGGGACGTGGCTCCTGCCCCCCTCCGATAATGGAAACAAAAGACGCGCTGTGATGGGGAGACCGAAACGGACGATAAGAAACGCAGGGAGCTTGCTTGTTAAGTCCGTTCGCGCTGTAAATTTTGGTAATCTCAATAGTTTCGGAAAGCGAGGGAGGGGGAAGAAGAGAAGCGAGGGCTTGCGCGAGCATTGTTTTTCCGGTTCCGGGAGGTCCCGAAAGCAAAACATGGTGTCCGCCCGAAGCCGCGACAAGAAGCGCCCTCTTCGCGAACTCCTGCCCCTTAATTTCGGAAATGCGCAAGGCGGAAGGATGGTAGGTTGGTTGTGTTTCGGTGAGGGGCTGGGGAGAAACAAGAGAGCTTCCTTCCAGATGAGAAACAAGCTCTTGAAGCGTGCTGATTGGAAAAACAGTAACTCCCTCAACAATCGCCGCCTCCATCGCGTTCGCGACAGGGACGAAGACATTTTGAATGCCAAGCTCTCGCGCGAGAAGCGAAGTATTCAAAGCTCCTGGAATGGGGCGAAGCGACCCGTCAAGAGAAAGCTCCCCCGCGAACATCTTGTCTTGTGTTTCAAAAGGCCTCATCTGTTCGCTCGCGAGAAGATACGTAAGAGCGATAGGAAGATCAAATCGGGAACCGGTTTTTTTAACGTCAGCCGGAGCGAGATTGATTGTAATCTTCCGATTCTCTTTTGAGGGAGGTCGGATACCACAATTCTTCAGGGCGGAATTAACGCGTTCCTTCGCTTCGGTTACCGCCTTATCGGCAAGCCCGACAATATGAAACGAATGAAGGCCGACATTAAGGTCGGCCTCCACCTCAATCAAATGAGCGTTAATACCGTCAATATCGGCGGAAAAAAGTTTCGGTATAGTCCGCATGAAACAAACGTATCTAGAGGGATTTACACGACTTGCAAAGAGATGATTCTGGCTCCGCGTCCAAAACCGCTCCTCCTATTTCTCCTCCGCACTTTTCACAAGTTCCGTAGACTCCTTCTTCAATGCGGGCAAGAGCCTTTTTAATATGCGTAATCTTGTTGTGCAACGCCTCCTGAAGCCCAAGATACGTAGCGGTCTCTTCCGCTTCGTCTGCCTCCTCATCTTCCTCCTTCCCCGCACCGTCTCGGAAACGCAATCCCTTCGCGTACGTGGAAAGCTCCTCCTCAATTTTTTTCTTCTCGGAGAGGAGTTTTTCTTTGTATGTGTCAGTATTCATAAGCTAATGCTATCATGCTAAACTACAAAAGAAAATAGAAGCGCCATTAGCTTCTATTTTTTAGATTCTAGATTCTAGCTTCTAGATTCTAGCTTCTAGATTCTAGCTTCTAGTCGTCAGCTCCCCAACTTCTTCGCGGTCTCCTGAATCGCGGAATAATTTGTGCCAATAAGAAGATACGAGTCAAACCAAACATAATTTAAGGCGGCGCCCGACTGGGTAAATGTGGTGTATCTCCCGGAAGTTCCAATCACCTTTCCGTCCTGCCACATTCCGGTGCCTCCCGGAGAGGTAAGAAAGAAATTACCAAGCGTCGCGGCGTTTACAGTTTCAATGCGGGACACGTCTTGTTTGGCGAGGACGGAATCTCCCGCGGAAAGCGCTTTCAACACATAAACAGGCCAGCTTCCTTGAGCGTTTGTGTAAATCGCGAGCGTAAAATCCGTTTCAAAGTAAGAAAGCAACTCCTCCGTAAACAGTTCGGGAGAAATAAGCTTCGCGAGGCTGGGAAAAAGCACGGATCCCTGCGAAGTTTGTAGAAGAACCTCCTTTAAACTTGGAGTGGAGGCCGTCCCAAATCCAAGCGCGCTTCGGATTGAATTCAAACTAAGAGACCCGAGTGTAACTGGCGTACCAGCTCCGAGAGAACTTATCAGATAGGAAACGTGAGAAGGGCGAGTGGGAAGAGAGGGCTGTTGAGCAGAAGTTGGCGCGGGTTGAGAAGAGGTTGGAGTGATTGCGGGAACCAATCCATTAGCGGGCTGACCGTCCAAAGGAACCTCTTCTTGAACTTCAAGAGCCGGAGCTTCTGGGGGCGTAGGAGTTGTGTTTTCGGAAACATCCGGAGGAGGCGTGCCATAAAAAAGAGGGAAAACAAAGAAATATCCAAGCGCGCCGGCGCCCACAACAACAATAATAGAAATAATAAGAGCAAAGAGCCCGCTCTTTTTAGTTCTCACCCCCTTAGTTTTAGAAGATAAAGGCGTTGTGGGAAGAGAGGCGGGTCCTGCTCCATTAGAATTTTGAGCGGAGGAAGACAAGGGAGAAGAAGTGGGCGGAACAGAAGAACCTCCCGGAGTTACAGGCTCTTCCGGAGTAAGAAACGAAGCGGGAAAGGGAGAAGAAGATGAGGAAGCTGGAATAGTGGGCGCGGGAGGCGAAAAAGAAGGAACAGGAGGAGTGCTTGGCGTATATGGCTTCGGTGCGCCACCGCCACTTGTTTGCATTGAGCTAACATCTGAACCCATTGTACGAATTTCAACTTTCGGAGTGGACGAAGAAGCGCCTGCCGGAGAGAAAGGAGAGGCGGACGGAGTAAAAGAATTTGGTGAAAAAGATGGCTTGGGAGGGGTTGGTGCTAGTGGAGTTGGGGAAGAAACAGAAGAAGAAGGAGAGGTGGGAGGAGTAAATGGTGAGGGCGGGGTGGAAGAACCGCCTAAATTAGTGCCGAAGCTCATTGGCTTATCGTTTGGTGTGTCCATAGAAATAGTAAATTAATAATTAACGATTAAATTAAAGAAACTATATAACGCAAAGCGACCTTACGATATTTAATCAGACTTTACCTTAATATTTTTTGACCTTCTTCTATCAAACTTAGGCATTTTAATAGTAAGAACGCCATTTTTTAATGAGGCAACGGCCCTATCGGGGTCAACTTCTTGAGGGAGCACGACAGAACGGGAAAAGCCTCCCCAAAAACACTCTTGGTAGAAAAAATCCTGGGAGGAAACCTTATGTGTGCGCTCTCTCTTTCCGCGAACCGTAACGGCCTCTTTAGTAATGTTAATTTCTAAATCATCAGGGCTGACACCCGCGACGGCAGACTGAACATAAACGTTATCCTCGTCTTGAAACACGTCAATCGTAAGCTGTCCCTCCGCCTCGTCGTCAAAGTCGGAACGAATACTTTTCTTCTCGCTTGGTTCATCGGTATCAATCTGAAGAGTCATGGGAGAAGCTTTCGCTTTCGCAAGCTCGGCGAAAATATCATGCTCGTATGTTATCTCATCATCCATAATACAAACATTATATCATATTAAAATATATTCGCGCGAGCTTTGTAAATCTCTCTCCCCTATCAAACTCGTTCAAGAATGTTTCAAAGCTCGCCGCCCCGGGAGAAAAAAGAACAATCGAGTCGCGGCCAACACGCTCTTTTACCGAACGAATAAGAGGTTCAAGTTCTGAAAATTCTTGAACATGAGCAAGTCCGACCTTACGGAGCGAAGCCTTCATGTGTTCGGTCGCGCTTCCTTTAAGGAGAAAAAGTCGGTCGGAAGGAATATGCTTGGCAACAACTCTCGCCCAGTTATCATAAGAAAGGTTTTTATCGGTGCCTCCGCAAATCAGGAAAAGGTTTAAGGGAGAAAGAGAAGCGAATCTACGAATAGCGGCGCTCGTCGCTTCGGGAGAGGTCGCGGTCGAATCGTTAATAACAAGAAGCCCCCCTTTTTTCAAAACAATCTTCTGCCGATATGGAATGGAGGGCAGAGAAGGAACAAGTTCTCTCATAACGTTCCACGGGATTCCCTGAAGAAAAGAAACAAGCATCGCGGCAAGGAGATTTAAAATATTATGCTTCCCTAGCGGAAGAACATGCTCTTCAAAAAATTCTTTGGAAAGAACCCTCCTCTCCACGCCATCCTGTCGGAACACAAAACCGTCCCGCAAAAAAAGTCCGTTTAATTTTTTAGGAAATGAATAAAGAGAAAAAAAATATATACTCGCTTTTGGTTTCTTCGCGAGAAAATAAGGAGTCCACTTATCCTCGTAAGAAAGGAGCAAAAGCTGGGAAGGGGTTTGACGGGAAAAAACTTCCGCCTTCGCGTTCGCGTATGCTTCCATAGAGTCATAACGGTTCAAATGGTCTTCATATATATTGGTAATCAAAGCGAGGTCGGGCGCCTTCCGCGCTGAAGGAAGAAGCTCTAATTGCCAAGAAGAAAGTTCAAGCACTACAGGCATACAATCTGTATTCCCTGAGCGAAGTCGAAGGGCTTCAATTCTCTCCAACTCTTTCAATAGTGGATTCTCCGGTGTATTTCCCGCGGCTTTTATGTGAGACCATCGGGATTTCAAAAGATGCGCGATCCATGTCGTCGTTGTTGTCTTTCCCTTGGTGCCGGTAATGGCGACAGTCGGATTCCGCGCGAAATCAAAAAACACAACCGCGTCGTTTATGATTTCCAAGCCCGCCTCTCGGGCAATCTGAAGAAAAGGACTTGTTCGGGGAACTCCGGGATTTACAACAACAATATCATGCGTCCGAAAATCCTCCTCTTTGTGTCCACCCAACACAAAGCGAACCTTTCGCGCGACAGCGCCAAGGGATTTGATGGAAGACGCAAGCTCCTTCCTCGTCTTCAAATCGGTAATGGTAACCCGCGCTCCATGCTTAACAAGCCACTTCGTCGTCGCGACTCCCCCGTGAAGAAGCCCAAGCCCCATAACCAAAACCTTTTTTCCCTTAACATCCACCATAAACATATCAAATCATACCTCAAGCCCCTCATTTCTATCAATCTCACTAAACGGCTGTTCACAACCTGTGGAAAACACCATGCCTATCCCTTGACAGTGTAAACCATGTTATTGCCTGAGCGAAGTCGAAGGCATACCTTGAGATAATGTATCCCCTCGACAAGCTCGGGGAATAAAATATTAAAGATTACCCCATGAGGGGATAGGCATGGAAAACACGTCTAAGAAACAAAAACCCGCCTTCCGGCGAGTTTTTTGTTTGCGCACATCTTCTTTATAAGAAAGGAACAATTAAGAGAGCTACTATATTAATCACCTTAATAAGAGGATTGATAGCGGGTCCAGCGGTATCCTTGTATACATCCCCAACCGTGTCTCCGGTAACCGCCGCCTTGTGCGGGTCAGATTTCTTTCCGCCAAAGTTCCCCGCCTCAATATACTTCTTCGCGTTATCCCACGCCGCGCCACCGGAAGTCATGGAAATCGCGATAAAGAGTCCGGAAATAATAGACCCGATAAGGAATCCTCCTAAAGCCGCCGCCCCAAGAAAGAAGCCGACAATAAGCACGGAAACAATAGGAAGAAGCGAAGGGATAATCATTTCTTTAAGAGCCGCGCTCGTAACAATATCAATGGCGCGTCCGTATTCCGGCTTAGCGGTTCCCTCCATAATGCCTTTAATCTCGCGAAACTGTCGGCGCACCTCCTCAACTACCGCGCCTGCCGTCTTCCCCACCGACCGCATGGCAAATGAAGCGAAAAGGTAAGGAACGGCGGCCCCTAAAAGAAGTCCGGCGATAACATACGGGTCAATAAGCTGAAAAGAGACCGACTTGGAAGAGGTCGCGAGCTCCGCCGTATATCCGGCAAAAAGCACAAGCGCCGCGAGTCCCGCGGAAGCAATAGCGTATCCCTTGGTAATTGCTTTTGTTGTATTTCCAACCGCGTCAAGCGCGTCTGTTATTTCCCTCACGTCTTCGGGCGCTCCGGACATTTCGGCAATCCCTCCGGCGTTATCGGTAATAGGACCGAAAGAATCAATAGAAACAATAATGCCGACAACCGAAAGCATGGAAGTAACGGCGATCGCGATGCCGTAAACTCCGGCAAGAAAAAAGCTAAGAATCATGGCCGCGACAATCGCGATAACAGGAAGCATGGTTGCCTCAAGTCCGACGGCGAGTCCGATAATAACATTTGGCCCGTGTCCCGATTTTGAGGCTTCCGCGATAGACCGTACAGGACGAAATTTTTTCGCGGTGTAGTAATCGGTGAGAAGAACCATAAGAACCGTAACCGCGAGCCCGACAAGAGCGGAAAGATAAACGGGAAGAACGTTATTGGGAAAGAAAAGCTTTGTAACGGGAAAGAAAAGAATCCCCGCGGAAATAATCGCGACAGCGAGCCCCTGATAAAGAGACCCCATGATTGTTTTACGGTACCAAACAGCGAAACATCCCAAAAGAGAAGCAATGATGGCGACGCCTCCAAGCGCGAGAGGAAAAACCACGGCATTGGGAACCTTCAAAAGATGTCCGAGGAGAATGGAAGCGGTAAGCGTTACGGCATACGTTTCAAAGAGGTCAGCCGCCATGCCCGCGCAATCCCCTACGTTATCACCCACGTTGTCGGCGATAACAGCGGGATTTCTCGGGTCATCCTCCGGAATATCCGCCTCAACCTTCCCTACCAAGTCTGCTCCCACATCAGCGGCTTTGGTAAAAATTCCTCCGCCAAGCCGCGCGAAAATGGAAATCAAACTTGCTCCAAATCCAAGCCCAATAAGCCCGCCAATATCCTTTGTAATAAAGTAAAAACCGGAGACCGCGAGAAGAGCGAGCGCGACAACGAGAAGTCCGGTAACCGAACCGGCTCGGAAGGCGAGCGAAAGCGCGGAAGATATTCCGCTCCTCGCGGCTTCCGCCGTTTTACTGTTTGAACGAACGGCAACATTCATGCCGATGTATCCGGCAACGGCGGAAAAAACAGCGCCTACGAGGAATCCAAGCGCGGTAACCCACTGAAGAAAAAACACGATAAGCCCGAATACGACAATCCCGACAGCCGCGACTGTTTTGTATTGGCGGTTCATGTATGCCTGCGAGCCTGTTTGAATTGCCTTGGAAATTTCAACCATCTTCTCGTTTCCGGAAGAGCACTTTGAAAGCCCTTTTATAAGATACAAGGTATAAAGAATCGCGAGCGCGATAGGAACAAATACAATATAGTAGATGATATTAGTCATATATAGTAGTAAGTTATAATTATTTTTCTTGAGAGTCTTCACTCTCTTCGTCAGAACTTCCCGCGTTTTCTTTAGAATCGCCTGCGTTTGTCTGCGTTTCGTCCGCGCCTGCCCCGTGTCCCGCTAAGGCGGGGTCTACGAGGTCAATCTGCGCTTGAGCGATGCCTCCTTCCAGCACCTCATCGGGGCGGGATTGCGAACGCACGTCAATTTTCCATCCCGTAAGTTTCGCGGCAAGTCGCACATTCTGTCCGAACTTTCCGATTGCGAGGCTAAGCTGGTCTTCCGCGACAAGCACGCGCGCTTCGCGTCGGGGGAGAATCTCAACCAGCTTCACCTTTGCCGGAGAAATCGCGTTGCCTACAAACTTCGCGGGCTCCTCCGACCACTGGATAACATCGACCTTCTCATTTCCAAGTTCGTTGGTAACTGCCATAACTCGCGTACCCCGTTGTCCGACAACGGCGCCAATAGGGTCAACTCCCTCCTGATTTGATGAGACGGCAATCTTTGTTCTGTTACCGGGCTCTCTCGCGACAAATTTAATTTCAACAATTCCTTCCGCGACCTCCGGCACCTCCATTTCAAAAAGTTTCTGTACAAAATTCGGATGGGCGCGGGAAAGAATAATCCCAGGCCTCTTTCTGTCCTCGTCCTGCACCGCGAGTACGAGAAAACGCATTCTTTGCCCAACCTTATAATGTTCTCCGAGAATACTCTCATTATGAAACATAACTCCGATAACGCGTCCGAGGTCGGCATAAACCGAGCCCCTCTCAAAACGCTGAACAACACCGCTTACAACCTCTCCCTCCTTACCCGCGAACTCTTTTCGGATGGAATCCTTCTCTGCTTCGCGGAGCGCCTGCAAAATAACCTGCTTCGCGGTTTGCGCCGCTATTCTCCCAAAGTCTTCATGCGATTCAAGCGGAAACTCAATCTCGTCTCCCGAAACGGCGTCTTTTTTAAACTCTTTCGCGTCCTCAACAAAAATATGGCGGTCGGAATTATATCGCGGAAGAACACCCTCTCCCTCTTCTCCGGACATATCAATTTCAGGCGTCTGTTTTTTCTGCCCCTCCACTCCCGCTTCTTCGGGAACGTCTTCCACGACGCGAACCTCGCTTGGGTCAACGACTGTCTTAACGAGAGAAAATTTTAACTCCCCGTTTTTTTGATTAAGCCGCGCGCGAACAACCTCCGATCTCTTTCGGTATTCTTTTTTATATGCCGCGGCAAGCGCCTGTTCAACCGCCTCCACTGCCCGCTTCGTCTCAATCCCCTTCTCTTCGGCAACTTGGTGTACTGCTGAAATAAGTTCTTTTAAGTTCATAAGCCTTTTAACATTAGTTTAGAATAAATTACAAAATTAAGTTATTGCTTGAGCTTGCTTACCCCGTGGCGAAGCTCTACGGGATCAAAGGCATACACAAGATAAATATGTTTCGCGCATCAATACCCTTATAGCAAAACGTCCGCTATACCAGCGGACAATACAACCTAATAATCAAAGTATACCCCCGCACAAACAGAAGTCAAGAAAATGTAAAAATAAAAGCGCCTTCCGATTGGTTTCGGAAGACGCAAGAGACCATTGAACGGCCTCTTTGAACGGCTAGTTTAGAACGAGGTACGCAGATAATTGTCTGCGTCGCGACAGACCTGAAGGGTCTTTTCCGTGGCGCGCCCGACGTACAGACGCGGGTCACGAAGAACATCCATCGTTGCTTGAGGAATTTTGTTCCACGCCATTCCAACCCCCGCATCTGTATAGGCAATCTGTTCAATTGCCGTGAAAAGAGAAACGCCTTCGCGTTGCGCAAGCTTGACCGCTCCGTGATTTACGAGTTCGTGGGCGTCACCCACAAACCCAGCAATCTGAAGAGCAATATAGAATAGCTCGGCAAGCACGATATCGCCACGCGCGGCGAGGTTGCGGTCACACGCTTCCTTGTCAACCACAACCCGCTCGAGGAACGGAACCCCCTCATTGTCAGGACGCAACAGCACATCAAGCTGTTGTACCAACCTGATCACAATGGTGGGCAGGTCCCTCATCAGGGAACTCCCAACGAGATCACGTTGGTGTTCACTTATGAGAAGCGAAAGCACCTTCCCCATCTCGGCTTGCACCCCCTCCCACATCCCTTGAAGGATTTCAAAGTTAAAGGGATTTCGTTTGTGGGCCATGGTTGACGAACCAACCTGGCCAGGCAAGAAAGGCTCGGCAATCTCGCCTATCTCCGTGCGCGTAAGCTGTCGAGAGTCAGCTCCAAACTGACCGAGCGTTGCCGAAAGTCCCGCCACCGCAAAGAGATAGTAGGCAAGGGGCTCGGGCGGAAGAATCTGCGTAGAGATGGGAGGGGTTCGAAGCCCCTCTCCTAGATGACCAAGGAGAGTTTCCTCAAAAATTTCTGTTTCCTCTCCCGCTTTAAACTCATAGACCCCCGTGGCGATCTGAGAATTGTATGCTCCGACCGCGCCCGAGACTTTGCCACATAGTCTGTCGGCAAAACAATCCATTTCTTTGGCATTGTGAAGTACCCGACTTAAAATCGTAGCCAGCCAGAAACCGACGGTAATCGGGAGAGCGTGTTGCCCATGCGTTCTCCCAATTTGAAGCGTACTCGCGTACCTCTCGGCTAGAATCCGAAAGACGTAAACGAGATGCTGAATCATTGGCCGAACAACCCTCTTGTGCGCACGCTTGAACTGGAGGGCGCGCGCCGTATCAACGACATCGTAACTTGTAAGGAGAAGATGAGTCCATCTTCTAAGAGGTTCAGGGAGAATCTCCTGCATGATGCGCACAAGCGCGCGCACATCATGCTTAGTAATCCTTTCAACCTCATCCACCTCTGTGGTTGTGATTGAAAGCAGGCGCTTCCGAACCTCCGGAGTCAAGAGCTTTATGTCCTCCCATGGGACAAGTCCCGCTTCGGCGAGAGTTGTTAACAAAGCGAGCTCAACCTCAACCATGAAACCGACGAGGTTGTCATACCCGAAAAAAGGAACGAGAGAATTCGGTTGATACCGAGGGTTCCCAGGCATCGCGAGATTCATTGCCGCCCCCTCATTCACGGTGAAAGGTTTACAAAGAACTGTCTAAAAACATCTTCACTGAAAAACATAAAATATACAACTCACAAAGAAAGCATTCACAGCATTGCGTTCAACAAAAATAAAAAGCTAAAAAATCCCATCGGACTAATTCAAATTAGTTCAAGAAATTTTTTTAATTCCCCCTTCGTAAAGTAAGCACAACCCCCCCCTCATCCATCATCTATGTATCACCGTACTAGTACAGTGATACATTGCCTATTTATTATTTCTTAAGTTTCGCCTTATGGATGAGGTCATTTATTTTGTCCTAATAACCGTAAACTTAAAACTCATAACTCATAACTTTCAACTTTCCGCTACTCCCCCACCGCATTCTCATAATGCCTCACCTCATGCCGTCCGTCAGGAAAAAGGTCAATCGCGAGAACATCAAGCTGAAACCCCTTGTCGTCGCGCACAAGTTGAGAATGAGACGCGACATAAGCAAGCGCCACTCGCCGAAACTTTTTTTGTTTGGCGGCAGTCATCTGGTCTTCCGGCTTAAGACTATTGACAAAAGACAAACAATTCATTGTTTTAACTTCAACAAAAACAAGCGTCTTATTTTTATGTTGAGCGATAATATCAATCTCTCCAAAAGGAAAGCGGACATTTCGTTCAAGAACCTTGTATCCACAAGAACGAAGATAATTGCAGGCAATATCCTCGCCAAGCATGCCAACATCAAATTTTTCGGTCATTGATACCAATATAACAAAAAAAATGTTTCGTGTGAAACACTAAAAACACAAAAAGATACAATTATGTTTCTTGAAAAACAATAAAAACCAAAAAGTGTAAAACACTTGAATGTTTTACACCATAAGTGTTTCGTGTAAAACATTAAATACAAAAAAATGACACAAAGTGTTTCGTGTAAAACATTTTAAACCAAAAAAATCTGCACAAAGTGTTTCACGTGAAACATACAAAACAGACAAAAAAGAAAAAATGTAGCATTTAAGGCATTTTTTAACACTTTTTAAGAAAAAATAAAAAACAGTGTTTCACACTGTTTAACACTAATTGTAAATAGACAAAAATGTTTCACAATGATAAACAATTATGTCAATAATATAAGGTTATCAGGAACATAGTCATCTTTGTCTTGTAACACTTTTAAAGTCTTTTGCCACACTCCTTTCGCTCGTGAGCTCGGGAGTGTCAGTCCAAATCTCATCCTCGTTAAAGAAACATGGCGAAGAGACTTAAGCCTATCAATCAAACATAAAAAAATGTTACAATTTACGAATTAAGATAATAAGAAAAAGGATATTAAAGTATTCGGCAAAGCCTTGCTGGTATAAAAATTATGCAAAGACATATTTTTCGCTCATATGATATTCGTGGAATTTACCCGACTGATTTTGATACGAAGACTGCCTACGATATAGGAAGAGCGCTTGCGCGCAAGGAGAGGTGGGGGAGAGTAGTTGTGGGAAGAGACATGCGTCTTGGAGCAAAAGACATTCATGATGGGTTAGTAAGAGGATTGATAGATGAGGGGGTGAGCGTGGAAGATGTCGGGCTTACGCCGATTGACGGAATATATTTCGCGGTTGGAAAACAAAAATATGATGGGGGAGTGATGGTAACGGCATCGCATAATCCAAAAGAATATATTGGATTAAAAATGATTCACGGAAACATGACGGCGGTTCGCGGCGCGGACGTTCTGAAGTTTTTGGAAAACAACTTACAACCGGAAGAAAAAAAAGAAGGGGGAAGCGTAATAGAAAAAGATATTCTTGAAGACCACGTTTCTCATATTCTCTCGTTCGTTGACGGTAAAAAATTGAAACCGTTTAATATCGTGGTGGATGCCGGAAACGGCATGGCGGGAAAAATGATTCCCGCGCTCTCAAAACATCTGCCGTTTATGGTAACGCCTCTTTTTTTTGATCTTGACGGAAATTTTCCAAATCATCCTTCAGACCCTCTAAAACCGGAATCACAAACGGCGCTTGTAAAAAAAGTGCGGGAAACAAATGCCGACCTGGGAGTTATATTTGACGGCGACACCGACCGCATGTTTTTTGTGGATGAGACGGGAACATTTATTCGCGCGGACTATACGCTTCTTTTACTCGCGAAGATGATGCTGGAAACGCATCCGGGAGAGGCGATTGTCTACACCGTTGAATGTAGCAAAATTGTTCCCGAAAAAATTAAAGAGATGGGCGGGCGAGCGATTCGTACGCCGGTTGGATACGCGAATGTCTGGGACGCGATGAGAAGAGAGGGAGCAATTCTGGGAGGGGAGATGTCCGCGCACTACGCCTTCAAAGAAAATTTTTGTACCGATTCAGGTTTCATTGCTCTTCTTTTTGTTCTTGAACTCTTATCCAAGTCCGGTAAAAAGCTTTCAAGCCTCATTCAAGAGTTTAATGTTTATTTCCAGCATCCGCAGATAAACATAGAAGTAAAAGATATTCCGAAAGCATTGCAAAAATTAAAAGAACGCTACAAAGATGGCAACCTTGATGAGATGGACGGCCTTTCTATTGAATATCCGGACTGGTGGTGCGTCATTCGCGCCTCAAACACCGAACCTCTTCTGCGGATAAACATTGAGGGAAAAACAAAAGAAGCAGTGGAAGAAAAAAAAGAAGAACTTTTGAGCTTTATATAAAGAGGTATTGGACAAATAGTCCTTCCGCGCAAAAAAAATCTCCTTGCATGTTCATCTTCTTTGCGGTTGAATGTATATGGTATGGCAAAAAAGAAACAGCTAAAAAAGAAACAAAAAGAAAAAGAGATTGTTCGGGAAAAAGAAACAATCATTGAAAAAATACATCCCGAAATTAAGCGCGCCATTTTTATTATCGCGCTCGCGGGCCTTGCGATACTTCTCGTTCTTGCCGCCATAGGCAAGGCGGGGCCTCTTGGTGATTACGCGTATAAGGGGCTTCATAAGCTCTTTGGCATCGGATACTATCTGTTGCCGACCGTCTCTCTCCTTTTTGCCCTGACCCTTATTGTTTCTGAAGGAAAAAAAATATTCGGCACAACCGCAATCGGAGGATTGATATTTATTCTCTCCGGGCTTGGATTTTTGGATATCATAGCCGAAGGGAGAGGAGGATTAACTGGTTCTCTGGTAGGAACAATTGAAAAACCGTTTGGAACAATAGCCTCCCTTATCATTATGGGAGTCGCGCTCGTCTCATCTCTTCTTATTATTGTAAACAAGCCAATCTCAATAAGAGCGTTAATAAGGAAGAGGGAAGAGGAAGAAGAGAAGCCGGAACAGCAAAAGAAAGAAAAAGAACTTGAGATAAAACTTCCTCTTATTCCTGAAGAGGTAAGAGGAGAAACCGAAAAGAAAGATAAAAAAGGAGAAAAAGAACTTGAAATTATAGAACCGAAAAACATGCCGAAGAAGGGAGAAATAAAGCAGGCAGAAGTAAGAAACTACGTTCCGCCACCCCTCTCGCTTCTCGTCTCTTCCGTTGAAAAGCCAACGATAGGGGATTTGCGCGCGAACGCGAATATCATCAAACGCACGCTGGAAAGTTTTGGAATCGTGGTGGAGATGGGAGAAATCAATGTCGGTCCAACCGTAACGCGGTATACGCTAAAACCCGCCGAGGGAGTAAAGCTTACCCGTCTCACATCATTGAATCAGGATCTCGCGCTCGCGCTCGCGGCGCACCCGATTCGTATTGAGGCTCCGATTCCCGGAAAATCTCTAGTTGGTATTGAGGTGCCGAATAAGTCCGCGGCAACCGTGCGGTTGGGAAGCCTTCTTCTCTATCCCGAATTTCATACCGCGCCCCCGCTTACATTCGCGCTTGGAAGGGACGTAAATGGCGACCCCGTCTTCGGAGACATAAGCAAGATGCCCCACATGCTTATCGCGGGAGCGACCGGAAGCGGAAAGTCTATCATGATTCAGGGAATGATTATCTCTCTGCTTTACAAAAATTCGCCGGAGATGCTCCGGATGATTATGGTGGATCCAAAACGGGTGGAACTCTCCATATACAACGATATTCCCCACCTCCTTACTCCCGTCATCACGGAAAACAAAAAATCCATAGGAGCTCTTCGATGGGCGATTCAGGAAATGGAACGGAGGTATCAGATTCTTATGGAAGCAGGTTCACGGGATATTAAAAGCTACAACAACAAAATAGAAGAGAAGCTTCCATATATAGTGATTGTGATAGACGAGCTTGCCGACCTTATGGTTTCCTACGGAAAGGAAGTGGAAGGTTCAATCATCCGCCTTGCGCAGATGGCGCGGGCGACGGGGATTCACCTCGTAGTTTCAACACAGCGCCCGTCGGTAGAGGTGATAACGGGTCTCATTAAAGCGAATATTCCTTCCCGCATCGCGCTCCAGGTCGCGAGCCAGGTGGATTCAAGAACGATTCTTGATTCAGCGGGAGCGGAAAAGCTTTTGGGAAACGGAGACCTTCTCTTTACGAGCGCGGAGCTTTCCAAGCCTCGCCGCGTACAGGGCAGTTTCATAAGCGAAGAGGAGTTGAAAAAAGTGATTACCTTCATCAAGAAAAACAATCGGTCGGCGCCGGAAGAAAAAGAAGAAGCGGAAGAAGCCGAAGAAACGATAGAAACATTGGGAGAAAAAGGAGGAACGGGATTGGGAAACATTGATTTTAAAAGCTTCAACAAGGCGCCGGATGAGGACGATGATAAGTTATATGAAGAAGCTTTGGAAATCGCGCGCCAAGCGGGAAAAATTTCCGCCTCGTTTCTTCAGCGAAGGCTTCGCGTGGGTTACGCAAGGGCGGCGCGTCTTTTGGATATGATGGAAGAAAGAGGTGTTATCGGGCAGGCGGATGGAGCCAAGCCGAGAGAGGTGTTTATGTAAAGAACCTTTAAAATGATGCATCAAAAACGCGCCTCTTTCTCGCGTTTCTTGCCGTTTTTGCCCGCACAGCCTACACTTCTTCTATATGGACGAAATGAAACGGCTCTCCCTTGTTTTGCGGGAAGCGGTAAAACAGAAGGGAATGACGCTGGAAAAACTGGAGCATCAGACGGGAGTTTCCGAAAAACACCTCGCTCTTCTTTTGGAAGACAAGCTGGAAAAGCTTCCGGCGGCGCCCTATGTGCGGGGCTATCTTCTTCGCGTCGGAGAAGCGCTTGATTTGGATGGAGAAAAGCTTTGGCTGGAATATCTGAAAAATAATGAAACGATTCGCAAATCCGGCAAAGCGGACAAACTTCCGGAAAATCGCTTTATCTCAAAAATAACGATAAATAAGAACCCGATTATCGGAGCAACGGTTCTTATCATAGTCGGCCTGATTATCTTCCGCTTCCTTTCTCTTGATAATCCAAAACTTAAATTTAACAATCTTGAGGGGGAAACAACCAACGTAGAAACATCCCCCCTTACGATAGAAGGAACAATCAATCAGGGATACAAACTCACATTGGGAGGAGAGGAGCTGTTTGTAAACGAAAAAGGGGAGTTCAAAAAAGAAGTATTTTTAGAGCCGGGATTCAACTCGCTTGTCTTCAAAGCGAAAAAAGTGCTTGGAAAAGAACACACGCTTCCCAAACAGGTTTTTTATGAACAAAAAATTGACGGCATGGAAGAAAAAACACAAATAAAAACAGAATATGTTCCGCCCCTCGTTCCTGTTTTCAAGCTTCCTGAAATACCAAAAAGCGTAAACGCTTCAACGAGTATTCCGCAGAAAGACATACAGCAACAAGAAGGAGTACAATAAACAATATGCCGAAAAAAACAAAAGAAACAAAATCGGAAGAAAAAGAAAGCCTTTCCACTCTCATGGAAAATCTCCAATCAAGATTCGGGGAGGGGGCGGTCATGCTGTTGGGAGACAAACATCACATAAAAATAGAAGCGATATCAACAGGCTCCTTCTCTCTAGATATTGCGCTTGGAGTTGGAGGCTTCCCGAAAGGAAGAGTGGTAGAAATTTATGGGCCTGAATCAAGCGGAAAAACAACTCTCGCCCTTCACGCGGTCGCCGAAGTGCAAAGGAAGGGAGGGAAGGCGGCGTTCATTGACGCGGAGCACGCGCTTGACCCGGAATATGCGGCGCGAATCGGCGTAAAAATAAAAGATTTAATAATCTCCCAACCTGACAACGGAGAAGAAGCATTAAACATTCTGGAGGCAATCGTCCGGTCGGAGATGATTGATGTTGTGGTTGTGGATTCCGTCGCGGCGCTTACTCCCCGGGCGGAAATAGAAGGGGAGATGGGGGCAAGTCACATGGGGCTTCAGGCGCGCCTCATGTCCCAGGCGCTTCGGAAAATAACCGCGATTGCCGACAAGGCAAAAACCATTATCATCTTCATCAACCAGACGCGCATGAAAATCGGCATCGTGTTTGGAAATCCGGAAACAACTCCCGGCGGAATGGCGCTGAAATTCTACGCCTCCGTCCGCGTGGATATTCGCCGCATCGCGCAGATTAAAAAAGGGGAGGAGATTGTTGGAAATCGCACAAGAGCAAAGGTGGTAAAAAACAAGGTCGCTCCGCCCTTCAAGGTCGCCGAGTTTGACATTATGTACGGCGAAGGAATCTCATACGAAGCGGACGTGCTGACAACGGGCATGAAATACGGCGTGATTCAAAAAGCCGGCGCGACCCTTTCTTTTGAGGGAGAAAAAATTGCCGTAGGGTTTGACGCGAGCCGTTTGAAGCTAAAGGAAGACAAAAAACTCCTTGAGGCGATAAAAAAGAAAACACTCGCGAGTATCGTCAAAACCGAAACAGAAGAAGAAAAAAAAGAACAAAAAAAGGAAGTTTAGTTAAAAATCAAACATAAATTAATATAAACATGAAAAAAATCTCTTTTTTTGTCCCGGTCATTCTCGTCGCGGGCATTATTACAACTATTTGGCAAACAAACTCACTTCTGCAAAATCGCGGACAATCTTTGCGGGGGCAACTCGTCTCTTTCGGCGAGCCTGCTTCGTTTTGTCTTCTCGCGGACATGAATAATGACGGGAGTATAAACATTGTTGATCTGGTACACGTAGGCAGAGCGTTTGGAATGTCCGTTCCAATCGCATCAAAAGGAGATCTGAATAAAGATGGAACATTAAATATCGTTGATTTGGCGCTTATGGCAAGATATTTTGGCGAAAAATGCGCTGACATAATAAATGGGCCAATTTCAGTTAATAAAGCATCGGACGATCACGAGGGTATTGTGATTGCTGGAGAGGAAGAGACGCTTGGAACATTTGACTTCACAAACGGCGGACCTGATATAGTGATGATTGATACGTTGAATTTCCAGCTTCTTGATTCATCCTCGTCCATTTCTTCAAGCACGACAGACAATATTTCACTGCTGAAACTGTATACCAAGGATAAAACTTCGGTAGGAAACCCGGAGGGATATTCGGTAGAAATTGTTTCGGGAAGAGCTTATGCGGAGAATGTTCGTTTTCAGATACCAGCATCCAGCACAATAAATCTTACGGTGAAAGGAGTTATGAGAACCATTGCTGAAGGCGCCGACTCTGGTGATGCTTTCTCACTTTTTCTATCGGGAGAAGCAACGAAAGAAGGAGAAACTTTAAGGGAGGCTTGGGGAAGTTTTTCTGCGCGAGGAAGTGAAAAGGTGGTATACAAAACAAAACCAATCGTCAGCGTAACAAGTGTGCCGGGAGCAAGGCTTGCGACGAGCATAATACCGGTTATGCGTTTTAGCATTACCGCGGACCCGGCGGGAAACATGTCTTGGAAAAAAATCCAATTAAAAATTTCTACGACTGGCGCAAGGATGGACGCTCCAATGCCCTCTCCTCTTCTCCTGGGGCCGGAAAATATGAGAATTATATCACTTGATACAAGCGCTATTCTTAGTATGTCTGATGCCTATTCCGCGTCGAGCGTCATCTCCGCATCATTGGAAGATCCAATTGAGAGGGGGAAGACGGGATATCTCACGCTCATTCTTAAAACCTCCGAAATTGTCACGGCGGGAAGCGTTAAAACATACGAGATAAACCTTCCCTTCTCGGACATAAATCCCGTTCCAGGAACGGCGATCGCAAATGTGAGTTTATATCTCAATGAAACAAAAACAAAAATCGGCTCTGCTACGCGGGACGAAATTATCTCAAACAGAAGAACAGATTCTTTTGTTTGGTCTGATATGTCAAATATTGGGCATTCTGAAGCAAGCAAGGATTGGCAAAACGGCAGATATGTTCTGGGCTTGCCGTCAAACTCTATCGTAATAGGAAATTAAACATAGTCTAGTAAAACAAAGAAAAGGGCGCGACGGAATCGCGCCCCCTTTGGTTCTTGGAATCACTCCATTAGCGGGGAGGATTCCAAGTCTCGTAGTCTTTTGAATAGCTTTTTTCCTCACGACGTTCGTCTTGCCATCTCCTAAAAAAGCGAACGCCTTTCCAAAACAAGAAGCAGACGACGGTTCCAAAGAAAAAAAGCAAGTCTTCTGACCAGTCCATGCTCTCCCCCCCCCAATCTAAGAACTCAAACCGTTCAAAGTATAAAAGTTCTCCATAAGTTGTGCAACCAAGATGGGTCCCGTTCCTCCCGGAGTGGGAGTATAGAAGGCGAGTTTATAAGTTGATAAGTTTGTAAGTTCCGAAGCGTCAAAATCCCCAGCTATACTTTCCCCATGCTCGTCATATCCGAAATCAATAATTCCCGCCCCGTTAGAGGAGGGCCGCCCCTCGGCGACCGCAACCCTTCCGCTAAAAACGGAAGGGCGACCTCTAACGGGGCTCGCGTTTTTCTTTAACATGGAAGGCTTGATAAGTCCTGCCTTCCCGACGCCGGAAATAACTAAATCAGCCTCTTTTAATATTGAAAGGTCGCTTGAAGAATCTAAAAGATAAAGTTCTTTTACTCTGCCCATAAGCCAAACGGAAATAGGCTTACCCACAAGAAGTCCAAGACCAACAACAGCAACCCTTGAAGTTGAAAGTTGAAAGTTGAAAGTTGAAAGTATTTTTTGAGTCGTGCCGACGGCGGGCGGCAAAACAAGGTTCCGTCCGGCATAAAACGCGCCAAGCGCGCGTTCTCCCAAAACATCAACATCCTTCTCCCGTGGAATCACGTTCAAGATGTAATGCCGATTCAAATGAGAGGAGAGGGGGAGTTGAACAAGCGCTCCTCCACACCGTTTTGAAAGCGCGACGCGTGAAATTTCTTTTCGCAGTTTGTCGTTCGTGATTTCTTTGGGATATGAATAAATCCGAAAATCAATACCGAGTGCCTTCGCGGTCTTTTCTTTCTGTCGGACAAAACTCGCGGAGGTCGAATCATTCCCGACCAAAAATACGGCAAAAAACCGCTTCGGCACGGGCTTTTGCTTTAGTTCCGCAATAATCTCTTCCGCAATTTTTTTACCGTTTATTATCATCAAGTTAGCGTAGATTTTTTAGAGAACATAAAACCCTGCCTTTATCTTGGGCGATTTCTTTGCGACTTTCGTAAAATTCACGCAAGGCCTGAGCAGTTTTCGATGAGGTTTTTTTGATATTCGGCTTGTTTCGCATAATAAGAATATGACCCAATGTGACAAAAAACAAATTTTTAAGAGTTTGAGGGCCGAAGCGCGTCAAGGGCGTCCTTCGCGTGAAGAGAAACCGCCGTAAGCAAAAGCGCGGTCTCGCTAGGGTCGTCTCGTTCCATATCCATACGCGAGAGCCGGTCTACGCATTCTATAAGAAAAGGGGCAACCGTATCCCATCCCTCAATCCGGTCAATGGTTTGGTACGATTCGGCAGTGTTTCGAATATGGGTTTCATGTGTTGGAAACGTGTCTACCATATGAAGAGCGCTTCCTTTGCGCCCGACGATGGTGTCAAGAATTCCTTCAATCATCAGACGAAGATCCGAAAGGGAGTATTTGTAATGTCCGGTTACGCGCTCTTCGCGAGCAAGTTCGCCCCACCGCGAAATCGCGTTCACGGCGTCCTCCTTATACGTATAGGTATTGTATGTATCGCCATCGCGTTCTTCCTGATGAAAAAATCGTGAAAAAATTTTATAGAGTGCTCCATATGGCCCGTCTTCGCCGGAGGAAAGAATGCTGTTGCGCGCGGCAAGAATTGTATCTCTCATTTTTTTTGCCTCTGCCGGACTGCCGTGGCGCACTCCGACATCCCGTCCAACAGCAAGGTCATTTCGACCAAAAAGCGTCTTCAACTGTTGAAAAGCCGGGGACTCATGCGCCGCCTCGGGCGAAGAAGGCAGTCGTTCTTGGGGTGGCATAAGAGAATAATACCTTATAAAATCGTAATTCGTAAATGTTATATCACCTTATCTACAACAAGGTGGGTGGCATACCCAATGGCGCCGAAAAGCATGAAGAAAAAGGCCTTAAAAAGAGAAGCATAAAGAATGAGACCAAGGACAAAAAGAAAAAAGGCGTATAAAAAAAAGGCCCTCAAGCGGTGAAATGGCTTGTATTCGTTTGAAAACACCGGCCGCATTTTTTTCGTCGCGATAAGGTAGAGGTAAAAAGGCGCGAAAAAGAGAATAAAATATTTTTCATATGGCTTGGCAACACGCCCTCTTCGTGCGAGGAATCCTTTTGGAGTAAGCATCAAGTCCGCTTCAGGCAGAAAACTACTGTAAAAAGAAATGAAAAGGGCAAAAAGCGCGGCCCCGCCGGAATATTCACCCACAAAAATCCCCATGCCGAAATAAAAAAAGAGTAAAGGACCGAGGACGTAAAAAATCATCTGTTTATAAGACGAAAGATGCTCCGAAACCTCTTCTATAATTTTTTCCGGCCGGGCGTGTTTTGGAAGAAGTTTCCCAATTTTTTTGTGATACAACTCGTCAAAACTCATATTTTCCAAACAAAAAACAATCAAAAAATGATTGCTTTCTGCTATATATTTAATTATACTCATAATATCACATTTTTCGTAAATCACAAGGCGTAACACGCATAAAAAACCATGTCCGAAGAACAAAAACAATGTGTAGAGTGCAAAAAGGAGTTCGTAATAAACGAAGGGGACAGGGAAATGCTAAATCTCCTAAAAGTCCCGTCTCCAACTTTGTGTCCCGAATGCCGCATGATTCGGCGGCTCCTTTTCCGTAATGAACGGACATGGTACCGAAGAAAGTGTGATGCCACAGGCGAGCAGATGCTCGCGATGTTTTCTCCTGAAACGCCTCTCAAAGTTTATAAAAACGAATACTGGAAAAGCGATGCCTGGGACCCACTTGAATACGGCCGCGAATATGATTTCTCGCGCCCGTTTTTTGAGCAGTTTGGGGAGCTTTTCAAAAGCATACCGCATCCAAACTTGATCCAAAAAAATCTCGTGAATTCGGAATACACGAACTATAGTTTGAATTCAAAAATTGCTATTTCTGCGTGAGCATAGACGGGGGAGAGGACTGCATGTATTCGTTTGGCGCGATCTTGGGAGCAAGAGAGTGTGCGGACACGCACCAATCGCGCGAAATAGAACTTTGCTATGAAACAATTGATTCCGCGAACTCTTCAAAACTCCGTTTTTGCGAGGCGTGTGTAAGCTGTACCGACTCATGGCTTCTCTACAACTGCATTAACTGCCAGGACTCTGTGGGGTGCGTGGGTTTGCGGAATAAAAGCAACTGCATATTTAACGAGCAGTATTCAAAAGAGGAATATAAAAAACGGCTGCAAGAGATGCGCCTTGGAACTTTTTCCGGACTGAAAAAAGCAAAAGAAACATTTGAGGAATTAAAAAAGCGCACTCCGAGAAAATTTGCGGCAATCTTGAAGTCCGAAAATGTAACAGGCGATGACATCACAAACAGCAGGAACTTGCATTGCTGTTTTAACGCGAGAAACGAGGTGGAAAACTGCCGGTACGGATTTCGCCTGCACGAGCGGGTAAAAGACGGAATGGATGCGTTTATTGTTTGGAACGGAAGTGAACTCTTCTACGAAGCCGTAAGCGTAACCGGGCAAAACGTAAAGTGCTCTGCATTCATTTGGGGCGGGTTTAATGTGCAATACTCCTACAACTGCTTCGACTCAAACCATATATTCGGATGTGTTGGCTTGCGAAAAAAAGAATACTGCATTTTGAACAAGCAATATTCGAAAGAGGAATATGAAGTCCTTGCCCCGAAAATTATTGAAGCAATGAAGGCGAAAGGGGAGTACGGAGAATTTTTTCCGGCTGACATGAGCACCTTCGCCTATAACGAAACGCTTGCGCAGGACTATTGTCCGAAAACAAAAGAAGAGGCGGAACACATTGGTTTCAAATGGCGCGCGCCGGAGAAAAAAGAATACAGCATTACTTTAAAAACAGAAGCAATACCGGAAAACATTGCTGACGTAGAAGAATCTATTATAAAAGAAATACTTGAGTGTGCACACAAAGGAATATGTAAAGAGCAGTGCGCAACCGCGTTCAAAATTTTGCCGCAGGAACTTATGTTGTATATGCGTCTCGGCGTGCCGCTTCCGCGCCTCTGCCCCCAATGCCGCCACATGGAGCGCATTCGCCTAAAAAACCCGATACAATTATGGACCCGCGAATGCCAATGCGCCGGGGCTCCAAGTCATCGCCACGGAGAAAATAAATGTAAGGAGTCGTTTCAAACCCCCCACGCCCCGGAGCGCCCAGAAATCATCTATTGTGAATCCTGTTATCAGCAGGAAGTGGCATAGGATCCTTGTAATCATAAAAGTCCCGTTGTATAATATGTCCATAGAAAATTTAGTAGACTTTCTATAATAAATTCACAAGTTAATTCTTAAGAAAGAAAAAATATGTCTATAGAAAAAATAGGAATGGGAAGCATTGATTCTGATTCCGAAGAGAGTCGCAAAGAGCTTATTGCTATAAAAGGCTTGCCTGAAGACACAACTTTGGAAGACATTCGTAAATATGATTTAGAAGAGAATCGCAAAGAGTTAGAAGAGTCTAATAAAAGATTAGAAGAGCATCGCAAAAGGCTTGCTGTTAGAAAAGGCTTGCCTGAAGACACAACTTTGGAAGACATCAATAAATATATTTCCGAAGAGAGGCGCGGAAAGCATGCTGCTGAAAAAGGTTTGCCCGAAGACGCAACTATGTCTAATGAGAATTTAAAATTAGAGGAAGGTGTGGTTGCACTCATGCGCTCAAGTAAAAGTAAAAAAGAATGGAATGCTAACTGTGATAAAGTAAGAGCGGCTAATCAGGGCTATCCCGATTTTTGGTTTCAAGCCATAATTGCTTCTGAAGTTAAAACAGAAACTCAAAGGAATTGGAGCGATTAGATCTAGTAAAAATAAAGTGGTTGGGTTTAATAGAGTTAGGTTTTTTAAATTCATAAAATTTTTTTTGAATCAGTTTTGTATTCGTTTTGCGAATTCTTGGATTTAATGCCGCCAAAGAAAAACTTGAAATTGTCAGCGGTGCGGCTCCGCCGCCTTTCCGAATTTTCGCGGGGGGACTTCCTCGCCGCCGCAGGCGGCGAAATGCGTTCGGACTAATTCAAGAATACTGCACAGATATTTGATTTTAAGATATGAACGTATGATATTGTAGTGTGTTGCGGGCGTAGTTCAGTTGGTTAGAGCGATTCCCTGTCACGGCAGAGGTCGCCGGTTCGAGTCCGGTCGCCCGCGCACTCGTTTTGTTGAGTTTGTTTATGAATATTGAAATTGTCTCCAAGGAGGAGGAAATATAATTTATGAATGAAGATGGAGAAATAGAAGATGGTCCCGAAGAAGAAGTTAAGCAATTGAGCTAGCTGACGAAATGTAGCCATATCTTGAAGTAACATACATCATGATGTATCATACAACTATGACAAGAACACAAATATATCTTCCGCAAAGCCAGCTGCAACGACTAAAGAGAAAAGCCGCAAAGCACAGTACAAGTGTTTCCGAGCTCATACGGCAGACCCTCCGCGCCCAGGAAGAAGTAGAAAGACGGCAAAGCAACGCAACGGAGAAACGGACAAAATCTGCGGGAGAATCCCTGTTGGAGTTGGCGGACAAACTGAGTAAAATGGGAATAAAAGGACCAAAAGACCTCTCTGAAAATATGGATAAGTATCTCTATGGAAACATCTGACTCCGTATTTGTTGATTCAAATTATTTTATCGCGCTCGCAAATCCAGAGGATTCGCAATATGAAAAAGCCCGGAAAGTTACAGAAGAGCTGAAAAAGAACGACAATACTTTAGTTATTTCAAATCTAATTTTCGCGGAAGTGGTTACCGTGGTTTCACAACGCAGAGGAAGGGGATCGGCGGTGGTAACGGGAGAATTTTTAAATTCCGACCCCAGCGCTCGTGTCGTACATGTATCTCCGGCAATTCAAACGGAATCCTGGCGCCTGTTCAAAGAAATCAAAAATAAAGACATAAGTTTCGTGGACGCAAGCATTATCGCGACCATGAGGGCGGAAGGCATACAAACACTCCTCACATTTGATGTAACGCATTTTAAGCCGCTCGCGAAAGAGTATCGCCTGAAACTATTTAAAAGCTAATACAAAAGCGGAAACTTTTTACAAAGCGCGAGCACGTCTTTTTGAACTTCCTCGGGAGTTCGTGTTTTGAGTAAGACTGCATTAATATATTCCGCAACCAACCCAATCTCTTTTTCCTTCATTCCGCGCGTGGTGCATGAGGGAGTCCCCAAACGAAGACCCGAGGGATTCATGGGCGGCTGGGGGTCAAAAGGAATTGTGTTCATATTCGTAACAATATTTGCCTTCTCAAGTTCTATTGCCGCGTCCTTACCGCCGATATTTTTGCTCATGGTATCAACAAGAAGCAGATGAGAATCGGTTCCGCCTGAAACAATCCTCCACCCTAATTCCGAAAGCGCTTCCGCGAGCGCTCGCGCGTTTTTCACAATCTGCGCCGCGTATATTTTGAACTCCGGCGTGCTTGCCTCAAAAAATGTTTGCGCGATTCCCGCGATTTGATTTAAGTGCGGCCCGCCCTGAAGTCCGGGGAAAACCGCTTTATCAATTGCCTCCGCGATAGTAAACAGTTTTTTTCCTTGATCCTTAATCTTTAATCCTTGTTTCCTGGTAAATATAATCGCCGACCGCGGCCCCCGAAGCGTCTTGTGTGTTGTGGTTGTTACAACATCCGCGTATTGAAAGGGGGAGGGGTAGGAGTCTCCTGCAACAAGCCCTGCCAGGTGTGACATATCAACGAATAAATATGCGCCCACAGCATCCGCAATTTCACGAAACTTTTTCCAGTCAATAACACGCGGATACGCGGTGTATCCCGCGATAATCATTTTTGGCATCTCCCGCTTCGCGGTTTCCATGAGTTCGTTATAGTCAAGCATCTCCGTGTCTTTTGAAACGCCATAGGGAACTTGGTTCCAGATAATCCCTGTCGCGCTTACCTTGTGCCCGTGCGTTAAGTGTCCGCCCATGGAAAGTTGCATGCCCATAACTTTCTCTCCTGGAGCAAGAAGCGCGAGATACACGGCAAGGTTCGCGGGAGAGCCGGAATAGGGCTGGACATTCAGCGACCACTCCTCGGATGAAAGTCCAAAAAGAGTTAGTCCGCGCGAAATCGCGAGCTCTTCTAATTCATCGGCAACTGCGTTTCCTTGATAGTATCTTTTTCGCGGATACCCCTCCGCGTACTTATTGGAAAAAACCGACCCAACAGCCTGAAGAACCTCTGGTGAGGTATAGTTCTCCGAAGCGATAAGGTCCATGGTTTCGCTCTGCCTTATCGTTTCCCGTTGAATAAGTGAATGTAATAGGTCATCTTTCATATTTTTTTGTAGCGCCTGCGCGCGATCTAAGCGAAAAGCAAAGGAATGTAGGCGGCGATGAGTCCAATAATAACAAGTGAAACGATGACAATTTTAACAATTTCTTTCAAACAACCTCTTTTTCTGCTCATAGTGTTTTTCACGAAACATCTAGCCGACTCATGTAAAACATTGTAAAACATTCCTTCTCGCTAAAAAAGAGAGGCTTGCGGAGGAGCTTTCGGCTCGGTAAACACAATCGGAAGCTTAATCATCTGGGGCATGTTTCGTTGAGGAATCCATAAATATTCCTGCTTTCGGATAAGGTCAAATATCTCTTTTGTAACTTTCACGTCCTGCAGGCAGTATTCTTTGAGTAAATCCAACTGACCCTCGCGGTAGAACCGGACGGCATCTAGCCCGGAGGCCGTCTTCCCCCCGTTATCTCCAAGATTAGCTTTCGCGAGAACATCCAGGCTAACGCGTCGTCCAAGTGAATTTTCAATCTCATCCAAAATATCAAAATGAGGAAGGGCGGAAATGTTAAAGGCATAATGCTTCTCTAAAATCAAAGCGTCAAAGCGCTTACTGCTAAATCCGACAAGAAGAGACCTTCTCGCCATCTCTCCGAACGCCTCAAGCTCGTTCTCAAAAAACGAAAAGTATTTGTTCTGGTCGTAGGAATAAGCGCAGACAATGGAAACATCAAGGTCTTTCAGGTGGTCTCTCCCGCCGACATCATCAAACGTATTCTTCGTCTCAATATCAAAAACAAGTTTATCCACAAAAAGAAAATAGAAAATAGAAAATAGAAAATAGAAGTGTCCCGGATTCTATTTTCTAGATTCTAGTTTCTAAACATAACGATCCGCTACCTTTGACGCGGCAAAACTCTCCGGCTTCGTTTTCGCCTCAAAGTCATTCGCGCGAATCATGCCGACCACCTCCTGAATCAGTACTTTTGTATTTCCGTTTGAGCCAACATCCGCGTGAATCTCAAAGTCCCAGTTGGTGGTATTGGTGGCGCGAAGCTCGGTTAAGATGATTTTCGCGGTATCAAGCGAAGCGACAACTTCCTGAATAATTCGGTCGCGAAGCGTATAGAATTTTCCGAAATCCATCCTCCTCCAAAAATACCGCCCGCCGTTTCCAACGCGATGCACAACGAGTGCGGTAACAAAATCCGCGCGATGCTCGTCAAGCGCCTGTGAATCGGTGCCGATAATAACTTTGTATGAGTGTTTCGGATTCTCCTCAATAAAACGGACAATCTCTTGGATAATTTGACCAACTCCAAGCTCTATGCCAAACGGAGTGAGGAAGCGTAATTCTTGAACCTGTTCCATAATGCTTCAACATAAACCGGAACCGAATCAATGTCAAAAAAAGATAACATACGCGTTGATGTGAAAAAAGAAATATGATACCGTACTAGTACGGTGAAATCATAATTAATATGACACTCACGAAAGAAGAAAAACGATGCGCGGAAGAACTTTTGGAACTGATTCAAAAGACCGCAAAAAATAAAGAGCTTTTAGATAAGTTTTTGTGGGACCTTCTTGCGCCAAGGGAATATAGGGAAATTATAAAACGCTGGCAGATTGTAAAAATGTTGAACAAGGGTGTCTCACAGAGAGAAATCATGCGGGAGCTGAAAGTAGCCGCCGTAACCATAACCCGTGGCTCACGAATGCTCTTGAACGAAAACGGGGGATTCAACGCGGTGATTCAGAGATTCGGCTACGGAAAAAAGAAAGAAAAGAAGGGAGAGAAATAAAAAAAATCGTTGCGTTAACCGTTTTATTTATAAAGTTCGTCTCATCTCGGGAGAGAGAGCGAGCAAGACAGGCAGACCGCTAGCTGGGAAATTGTCGGAAGCTTTATATTTATTAAAACTACTGTTTGGAGGCTCTACCTCCAAACAAGTGTTCCAAATAAGCTCACAGAACAGCGCTTGACAAACAAAAACCCTATATGCTAGTGTATCACTGTACTAGTACAGTGATACACTAGCAGGACGAGGAAAGGGCTAAAAGAAAAGCTTATGAAAACGAAAACAAAGATGGAAACAAAAAACATCAGGCAGTATTCAACAAAAGCGTGGTGGCGCTCCTTCGCATACTCAAGGATCGAGCTTTGTGTTGAATTGAAATTGAATAAGAAATAAGATTATATTCTTCATATTTTAATACATGAACCCAGCGCCCGCTCCTTGAAGCGGGCGTTTTGCGTGGGCAAAGCGCGGTTCTTTGAAAAAAGAGGAACACCAATGTGGGAAAAGGAAGCGGAGAAACTGCCTCAAACAACCTGTGATAAGTGCGGACGCGTCGTCTATCTTTTGGACGATGTGCATCCAAACTGGATGCGCGTTTGCATGTGCGGGCGCGTTGTTTGCGTGTCCGGTTGTACGAAGTGTGGCAAACCTCTTACAGAAAAGGCGTCGTGCAAAATCTGTAAGCGCGTTTGCCCGACATGCGGGCAGTGTGGGCTAGCGCACTGCCGTTTCCATGGGGCAAAGCGCCCCACAAATCCGCGCGACATTCGTCGTGGAAAACATTACGACTGGATGCCGGAGTAAGAATAAGCGGGACGAGAGAAATCTCGTCCCGCGCCTCATTTTGGAAAGAATAAAAAAAGTTGCGGAAAAAAGAAGAAGGGAGTACAATCGCCGCCAGACGTACACTCACACCACTCCAAAAGGAGAAACATCGTGGGAGATTGGCGTGATACAGAGGAAATGATTCCTCTGGTATCAAAAGAAGCTGACGGTGTCGGTCGCGCCATTGAGTTCTTTAAACGGGGAAACTTCAAAGACGCGACAACGTTAGTGGAACAAGCTCTCCGGATTAATCCGGAGGACCGTGAGGCTAAAGACCTCATGAAGAAGTTGCGCAAGCAACAACGTTGAGGGGTTTTTAGCCTCTTTCCCCCTCGCGCCGAGCGCGCGAGGGGACACTTTTTTGTGGGCGATGAGGGATTCGAACCCCCGGCCTACTCGGTGTAAACGAGTCGCTCTAACCAACTGAGCTAATCGCCCTTGGTGCGCTCGGCAGGGATCGAACCTGCGACTACCGTCTTATAAGGGCGGTGCTCTACCACTGAGCTACGAGCGCAAAATATACTATGAATATAACGAGAGAAAGAGCAAAAAACAAGACGCGCCCTCGGCGCGTCTTGTAAATTTATAAATTTTCAACTTAAAACTTACAACCAAGAACTAATCACTTTATTTTCGTCGGCTTCAGATTAAATGTTTTAATAAGCGCGTAAAACTCCTCATGCTCAATAGATTCTTTTTCCATAAGATGTTTCGCGATTGCCTCAAGCGCGTCCTTGTGCGTTGAAACGATTTTCTTCGCGGCAAGAAATGCCTTTTGAATAAATACATTCACCTCCGCGTCAATCTGGGTCGCGACCGATTCTGAATAATCTCGGTCATGGGTAATTTCTCTCCCAAGAAAAATCATCTCCTGATTTCGTCCGTACGAACGGGGACCCAGTTTGTCGCTCATGCCGTATTTCGTAACAAGCTTTTGAGCGAGAGAAGTTGCCTGCTTAATATCACTTGATGAACCAGTTGTAATGTCCTGAAATTTAAAAAACTCCGCGACATATCCGCCGAACGCGACCGCGAGCTCCGCCAAAAATTCAGACCTTGTTTTTAATCGCCGTTCTTCAAACGGAAGCTTAATAGTGTATCCTCCGGCAAATCCGCGGCTAACAACGGAAACCTTCTGAACGGGGTCCGCGTCTTTCAAAGCGGCAGAAACAAGCGCGTGTCCCGCCTCGTGATACGCCGTTACCTTCTTCTCATGGTCGGTAATCTTTCGGGAGGTTCGGGTTGGTCCCAAAAGAACCTTCTCAATGGAATTCATAATATCGTGCTGGCTAATCTCCTTCTTCCCGTGGCGCGCGGCAAGAATCGCCGCCTCATTCAAAAGATTCGCGAGGTCGGCTCCGGCAAAACCAGGCGTGCGAACGGCGACAGCGTGAAGACTAACCTCTTTGGCAAGCGGTTTGCCTTTCGCGTGAATCTGTAAAATCTCATCTCTGTCCTGAATGTCCGGCATATCCATAACAATACGACGGTCAAACCGTCCGGGGCGAAGAAGCGCGGAGTCTAAAACATCCGGTCTGTTTGTGGCGGCAATCACAATCACATTCGTCTCTCGTTCAAAGCCGTCCATCTCAACCAAAATCTGGTTCAGCGTCTGCTCTCTCTCGTCGTGCCCTCCTCCCAAGCCGGCGCCCCTCTCTCTTCCGACGGCATCAATCTCATCAATGAAAACAAGCGAGGGCGCCGCGCGTTTTGCCACCTGAAACAAATCCCGCACGCGGCTCGCCCCGACTCCCACAAACATCTCCACAAATTCCGAGGCTGACATGTGAAAAAAAGGAACATTACTTTCTCCGGCAATTGCTCTCGCCATCAATGTTTTTCCGGTGCCCGGCTGGCCAACCAAAAGAACTCCGCGAGGAATCCGCGCCCCCATATCCAAAAACTTATTCGGGTTTTTTAAGAAGTCTACGATCTCCTCAAGTTCTTCCTTCGGTTCTTTTAACCCCGCGACATCCTTAAATGAAACGCGTCCCTTATGAGCGGAAAAAAGTTTTAAGTTTGCCTTCCCAAACGTAAACGCCTGATTCATTCCGCCCTTCGCCTGCCGAAAAAACCAGCCAAAGAGAAGGATAAGAAGAAGCACGGGAAGAAGAGAGGGGATAATAATGCCCATCCAATAACGAAAGCCACTCTCATCTTGGATAGAAATTTGAACGGCGGAAAGCTTTTCCGGCAATACCCCATAGTTAAAAAGAGTTTGGGTAAGACCCGCCTCTGCTTCTTTTTTCGCGACTGCCTTTGCCTCATCTTTTAAGACAATATTAAGCGTGTCGCCTAAAACAGCGATGCTTTTAATCCCACCCTCGTTGATGCTTGAAACAAGCTCATTTAAGCTAAGTTTTTTTGGTTTGGACGCCTGTTCTCCAAAAAAAGCGGAGAAGACAAGCGCGATTGAAATCAAAGAAACGACAGCCCAAAGAATATGTTTTGAAAGATGTTTCATAAACGTTTTTATTATGAGTAATTTATTAACGAAATCTATTCTAGCTCAAGGAACAAAAAAAGACAAACAAAAAAATCTCACCGAACAACGAATCTATGCGAACAAATAAATTTGATTATTCGCAACTTATTCGCTATTCGGCAAGATGGTTTATTTCTTCAGCTTAAGATATATTCTTCTCTCCTCGAGCTTAACCGTCTGAATAATAAACCCATACTCCTTGTCGCGCAGAAGAGCGTCTTTCATCTCCTGTACTCCTCCAAATTCAGTAACGTGAATCTGTCCTTGCACGCCACCGAGATCAATAATCGCGCCAAACGGGTGAAAGGCGTATACACGCCCGCGAACCTCCGCGCCCTCCTTGAAAAGTTCAGACGTCTTCTCCCAAGGATCAGCCTTCAAGGCTTTGAGGGAAAGGTATATTTTTCCGTCTTTAATTTCAATAATTTTTGCCGTTACCTGCTCGTCAATGGAAACGACCTCTTTTGGATTCTCAATCAAGCGGTAATCAAGCTCGGAAATGTGAATAAGCCCCTCAACTGCCGGATTATCGGTAAATCGGATAAACGCTCCAAAGCTCGCGACTCCGGAAATAACGCCCTCAATAATCTGTCCAACGCTATACTGCTCCGCGAATCGCTTCATGCTATCTTCGGTTGCCGCGCGCTCGGAAATAATAAGCTTATCGCTCTTGGAATTCACGTCAATGATTTTCACGGAGAAATCCTCCTTCAAAAGACGCTGAAGTTCCTGAACAATTTTTGCCTTGTCTCCGTCCTGTACCTTTGGATAGTGCTCGGGAGAAAGCTGGGAAAGAGGCAAAAATGCCTTTAGTCCCGCGATATCGGCAATAAGCCCGCCCTTATTAAAACCGCTTGGTCGAATAGTAAACGCCTCATCTTTCTCTCTAAGTTCGTTGACCTCCTCCCACGCCTTCTGCTTGCCGGCATCCGCGATAGAAAGCTCCACAAACCCCTCCTCGTTGTCGGGACTGATAACCTTTCCAAAAACAATACTTCCTGCCTGAAGCCCGCGAACCATCTCGCGCGCGTGAACAAGCTCTCCGCCATACACCGCTCCGGTTCCATTCTTTCCCAAATCAACAAGCATAAGCTTTGAGCCCTTATGAAGAACCGTTCCCGAAACAACATCTCCGGGTTTTAGGGAGGCAAAGAGGGCGGGAAAGTCGTGAAGCACCTGATGCAACAACGATTGGGGTTTTGGTTTTAGAATAGTTTGCATAACGCTCATCAGAATACATATAGAAAGGAGGCGTGTCAAACAACTGGAGCAGATTTATTTCCATTGAAAAAAATTTCTATAAGCTATAAGCTATAAGCTATAAGCTAAAAAATATGGTTATCACATATCAAGGAGAAAACTACTTTCGTATTCAGTCGGGGAGCTTTACCGTTCTTATAGACCCGATAAATTCCCGCTCGTTCAAGGGAGCGAATATTATTCTAAACACCCTAAAACCTCCGCTTGTGGAACACGGCGAGGAAGAAAAAGAAGAATATCTCTGGATAGAAAATGGGGGAGAATACGAAACGGATGGGATGCGAATTTATGGCTGGGGAGCGGACAATGAAAACAAAAAAACAGTAACGGCATATCTCTTTGAGTTGGAAGATATTCGGGTAGGAGTGTTGGGGCATCTTCATCATGAACCAACTCCCGAACTGATAAGTAAGCTGGAAGAAATTGACATATTAATTCTGCCCGGAGGAGGGTCTCCGTATATAAGCGAGGCGAACGCCGCAAAACTGGTTCGTGAGATTGAGCCGGGCATTGTTATTCCCTCTCTCTTCACCAAAGAACCGAAGAAATTTTTTGCCGAGCTAAGCCAGTCGCCGAAAGAAGAAGAAAAGCTGGTGGTTAAGAAAAAGGATATTAAGGAAGAAGGCATGGTAATTGCCTACCTTGCGAATCCAAAACCCTAAACTGGTTATAAATGGGATATTTTGAAAACATAGACAAAAAACTCAAAGAGATACAGCGGTCAGACGAGAAGACAAAACAAAGATGGCTCATTTTCCTCTCGAGCGTTTCTATGGCGCTTGTGATACTCCTTTGGGTTCTATATCTTAAGGCGAGCCTGCCAACATTAAACAAAAAAACAGAAAAAGTGGATAATCCGAAAGAAGAATCAATTTGGATTATTTTCGGAGAAGGACTCAAAGTCATCATGAAAAACATGGAGAAGGATATCGGGGAAGCAACTCGGAAAACCCAAGAGACTGTGGAAAAAATAAAAGAACAAACAAACAAAGAAAACTCCCCCGCTCTTGAAACACAGACGGAAAAACAGGAAGAAAAAAAGGTTAACTCTTCAACGCCTTTAGCGTCGCAAGCGACAAGCACAACGGAAGAAGAAAAATCAACATCAACAAATAACAAAGAGACGCAATAAGTAAGAAGTATGCCAAAAGCAAAAACACAAGAATCGGAACCAGAACCGATAAAACGGGACGCGATTGAAACTCGTGAAATTACCGAAGAACTCAAGGAGTCGTATCTGGACTACGCGATGTCGGTTATCGTCGCGCGGGCGCTTCCCGACGTCCGCGACGGCTTAAAGCCGGTACACCGAAGAATCCTCTGGGCGATGTGGGACATGGGGCTTACTTCGGGCACGAAGTTTGTCAAATCCGCCCGCGTGGTTGGAGAAGTATTGGGAAAATATCACCCGCACGGAGATATGGCGGTGTACGATTCCATGGTGCGAATGGCGCAGGACTTCTCGCTTCGGTATCCCCTAATACAAGGCCAGGGAAATTTTGGAAGCGTTGACGGTGATGGAGCGGCCGCCCAGCGGTACACGGAATGTCGTCTCTCAAAAATCTCCTCCGAAATGCTCGCGGATATTGAAAAAGAAACCGTAAAGTGGAATCCAAACTACGACGCTTCGCGGGAAGAACCAAACGTCCTCCCCGCGAAACTTCCCAACCTTCTCCTAAACGGCACAATGGGAATCGCGGTCGGAATGGCAACCTCAATTCCTCCGCACAACCTGGGAGAGCTCGTGGACGGCATCGCTTATCTGATTGATAATCCGGAGGCGACAATCGCGGATATTATGGAGCACATTCCGGGTCCCGATTTTCCAACCGGAGGGATTATGTATGACAGAAAAGCAATCGCGGAAGCGTACGCGACCGGACGCGGAAGCATCGTGGTTCGGGCAGTCTCCGAGATTGAGGAAAAAAAGCAAAATAATTATCAAATCATCATCACGGAAATTCCGTATCAGGTAAACAAATCCGACCTTATCATCAAAATGGCGGAGCTGGTAACGGATAAAAAAATTGAAGGGGTAAAAGATCTTCGCGACGAATCCGACAGAGAGGGTATGCGAATCGTGATTGAGACAAAAGCCGACGCGGAACCGCAAAAAATTTTAAACCAGTTTTATCAACATACCGACCTTCAGAAAAGCTTTCATTTGAATATGATTGCCCTTGTAGACGGCATCCAGCCACGCCTCCTCTCCCTGAAGGATATTCTTGCCGAATATATTAAACACAGAAAAGTTGTCGTGAAGCGCAGAACCGAATTTGACCTGAAGAAGGCGGAAGATAGGGCGCATATTTTGGAGGGGCTTGTAAAAGCGCTGGATGTTATTGATAGGGTAATAGCGACGATTAGAAAATCAAAAGATCGCGACGAGGCGAAAGTAAACCTTGTAAAAACCTTCGCTTTCACCGAAATACAGGCGGTGGCAATTTTAGAAATGCGCCTTTCCACGCTTGCCGCTCTGGAACGCGAGAAGCTGGAGGATGAGCTGAAGGAGAAGAAAAAACTGATTGCCGAACTCCAGCTTATCTTAAAGGAACCAAAACGAATTCTCGGAATCATCAAGCAGGAGCTCTCGGATGTTCAAAAACAGTTTGGCGACGAGAGAAGGACAAAAATAATAAAAAGCGGATTAAAAGAGTTTCGGGAAGAAGATCTTGTTCCCGAAGAAGATGTCATCATCACGCTCACAAGAAGCGGCTACATTAAGCGCATGCCCCCGGGAACCTTTAAGGCGCAAAGAAGAGGAGGGAAGGGATTAATTGGCTCGGAACTCAAGGAAGAAGACGTGATAGAGCATTTCACTTCGGCGTCCACTCACGACAATCTCCTCTTTTTCACGGATCGCGGGAAGGTCTTTCAAACAAAAGTATACGAAGTTCCGGTCGCGACTCGCACTTCCAAGGGCAAGATGATTTTCAACTTTTTGGACATCCCGCAGGGAGAGAGCGTAAGCGCGATTATTTCTTATTCCGGCAAAGAGGGTGATGAGAACAAAAAAAACAAATTCCTTGTGATGCTCACCAAACATGGTCTGATTAAAAAAACCGCCCTGGAAGAGTTTGGAAATGTCCGAAAAACGGGCATCATAGCGATTAATCTGAAATCCGAAGACGCCCTTCGCTGGGTCATGCCGTCCGGCGGAAAAGACGAGCTGGTAACCGTAACCGCGAAAGGACAATCCATCCGATTCAAAGAATCCGACGTGCGTCCGATGGGAAGAACGGCCTCTGGTGTAACCGCGATTAAGCTGAAAAAAGAAGACGAGGTCGCGGGACTTGGTATAATAAAAGGAAATACAAAAGCGGAAGGAGAAAGGCGCCTGCTCATCGTAACGTCAAACGGATTCGCGAAACAGACGAAAATTAAAGAATACAAAATTCAGAATCGCGGAGGGTCGGGAATCAAAACGGCAAAGGTAACTCCAAAAACGGGAATCGTCATCGCCGCGAGAATTCTTGGCGAGGAAGACGAGGAGATGATTGCCTTCTCCTCAAAAGGGCAGGCAATCAGAACCGAATTGAAAAATATCCGAGTCGCGGGGCGCGACACGCAAGGCGTCCGCGTCATGAATCTGAAGTCAGGAGACAAACTAGTGGGAACAGTTTGCTTATAAGATTAAAGAGAAAGGATTAAGGATTAAAGAATGCAACACGAAAAACAAGGAGAACGGGGACAAAAAGAAACATTGCACTCTTATAGAAATTTGCTCATTTGGCAAAAAGCATTTTTAATAGCAAAAGAAATTTATAAATTAACGGAGTTATTTCCAAAAGAAGAAAGATACGGATTAATAAGTCAATTACGAAGAGCGGGAGTTTCGGTTGTATCAAACATTGCGGAAGGATTTAGTAGAAAAACAGAAAAAGAAAAAATACAATTTGCGGTAATTGCTTTTGGTTCGGCGGCAGAAATAGAAACACAGCTTCTTTTGGCGAAAGAGCTACAATTTGCCACAAAGGAAGAATTTGAAAAAACAGAACATTTAGTATTAGAAGTAAGAAAAATACTAAACAGCTATTTATTAAAACAAAGACAAGTAAAACAATAAAACTCATTAATCCTTAATCTTTAATCCTTAGTCCTCGTATGTCTCTGACAAAAACTCAATTCATTATCATAACCGCAGTCGGTGTTCTCGCGATTATTTTCTTTCTTATCTTCAAAGGTTTCATTCCCGGCCGTCAAATAATCCAAAAAGAGAAGCCGTCGGACGAAGAACAACAAATACAATTTTGGGGAGTATTTGATTCCGAAAAAGATTATGAAACGGCAATCCGCGCTTTTGAGGAATACTACAAAAACGTACGGATTGAATATCGTGAGTTTAACGACCAGGCCTCCTACAACTCAACTCTCTTAGACGCCCTGGCAAGCGGAACCGGCCCCGACATCTTCATGGTTCGGAGCGATGATGTCGCGAGGAATCAAAATAAAATTGCTCCCTTTCCCGACGCCTCCTTGGCGGGAGTTGTCCGAAGCGCCTTCCCCCGCACCGTGGAAAGAGATTTTACAAGAGGCGGACAGGTATATGCCCTGTCTCTAAGCATTGATACGCTCGCTCTCATATATAATCGGGCGCTTTTGAATCAGGCGGGCATTGTGTTTCCGCCAAAAACATGGGAGGAGCTGAAAAAAATAGCATCCTCTCTCACCCGATACAACAGCAAGGGAGAAATATCTCAAGCCGGAATTGCTCTGGGAGGCACCTCAAAAACGGTTTACGCGAATGGAGATATTGTAAGCACGCTCGCTCTTCAGGACGAAGTATCATCCGGCGGAGAACCGGAAACGGAAAAAGTGTTTGGAAGCAAGGGAGAGACAGCGATAAACACGTACAAGGAGTTCTCAAAGAATTGGAGCGAGGACATGCCCTACTCGCCGGACGCCTTTCGGGATGGGAGGGTGGCGATGATGCTTGGCTATGCTTCGGTTTTGAAAAACATGAAAGAAAAAAGCGTCTTTGTAGACCCGCAAATCGCCGCCATTCCTCAAATAGACGAAAAAAAAGCCGTTACGTATACAAAGTACTGGGGATATGCCGTTTCAAATCAAAGCGCGAAAAAAAATCTCGCGTGGGAATTTTTAACAAACCTTACGACAAACCAGTCTTTTTCGGAGAGTTATATGAAAGCTACCGGAAAACCGCCCGCCCTAAACTCGCTTATTGAAGCTTACAAAAACGATGAAACCTTCGGAGTATTCGTAAAGCAGGCGCTTATCGCCTTCTCGCTTCCAAGCGGAAATGCCCTTCGTCTTGAGGAAAAAATAACGCAAAGCGTAGACGAGGCGATTTTAGGAAATATCTCTTCCAAGCAGGCGATTGAAGAGATACTAAGATAAATAAAAGTCATACGCAGGACGTCGTTCATCCTTAAGGATGTGCGACATCTTAAACATTAAAGTTGTTATTTCAAGCATGAAACGCATAATTCTTATTTCTCTTCTTCTTCCCCTCCTCACTCACGCGAAACTGAACATAGACGAAAACTTCACGAATATCTGGACAGGAACGGGGGACTGCAACCTCTCAACCTCCAAAGTGGGCTGTACGCTCACGGATGGATACGTGGTTGGCGCGAACATTCTGAAATTTCTTTTTGCTCTCGCGATTCCGATTACGGTGGGAATGTTTGTCTGGGGAGGGATTCAGCTTATGACCTCGGGCGCCTCGGGTGGCGACACGAAGAAGGCGAAAGAAACCATGAAAAACGCTATAATAGGGCTTGTGATAGCGCTCGCGGCAGTCCTCATTGTTAATCTCGTCAAAAAAATATTAACCGGAAGCTAAACAGGATGTCCGTCCTTCTCGTGGAGGCCGGACATTCCAAATGTTGAGTATGTATAAAAAAATTCTGATGATAATGTTCTTGGTGACGGTTATGATTTCAAAAACGGAATCAATTGCGCGATCGGAGGGCACAAATACAGGCGGACCGGAAACAAGAGTAGACACAAGAGTTCCGGGAGCCTCAATAGAACTCCCCGACCCTCTGGGAGGCGGTACAATCATAGACCTGCTCCGCAAGATAGTTGATTGGCTTCAAAAAATCGCAAACCCAATCGCGGCAATTATGATTATCTACGGCGCCTATCAGATTCTTTTCGCGGGAGGAGAGGCGGAAAAGGTAAAAACAGGAAGAAACACCATTATCTATGCCGCGGTCGGATATGGTATAATTCTAATCGGATGGGGGCTGACAAGCATCATCAGCGAATTCTTCGGTTAAATTAAATTAGAGAAATAAAAGGATGTCCGTCAATTGTACGGCGGTACGGCGGAGGTTCGACCTCCTAGAGGAGGTCGAACCTCCCAAACATTGAGTTCGTTAAAAAAAACATGCAAAAAAAAATAAAAAACCTCTCCATTTTTACAACGGCGCTTCTCGCCTCCATATACAAAAAAGCAGACGCCGCGACAGACAGCCTGGCCGATATTATAGGAATTCTTCAGAACGTCGTGGACTGGGCGCAGGTATTTTTTTATGTCATCGCGGTGCTCTATATCATTTTAGGAGCCTGGGACTATCTTAATTCCGGTGGAGACGAGGGAAAGGTAAAGGACGCGAAAAACAAACTCCTCTATTCTCTGGTGGCAATCGCGATAGCGGTCATAGCCGGAGGAGTTGTAAATATAGTGGTAACTTTTGTAAACTAAATAGTATGAAACAAGAAACATTACGAAAATTGAGGGCGGGCGCGGTCTGCCTCCTCGCCTCCTTCCCCGTAATAGGCTTCGCGGCAAGAACGCCAAAAGGACCAACCCCAAGTGAAGTGACCGATGCTCTTACTAATACAGGTATAAAAACCAGCGTAAACAGCATAGGTAGCGTACAGCAGGTTATCCAGGATATCATCGGCT
>MFKK01000013.1:48132-49050 GCA_001781035.1 Candidatus Jorgensenbacteria bacterium RIFCSPLOWO2_01_FULL_45_25b
GGAATCGCGCTTGTTCTTATAGCCGGAGGCATTGTGCGGGTTATAAATACCTTTATTAATTAAATTCATCGGATTAAAAAGAAACTTTCATTAAAAGAGCATGAACCAAAAAACAGCGGGAAAACTGGAGGGAGGTGTTGTTGTCATGCTTGTGCTCCTGCTCTTTACGGGATTTACTCTTCCCAAGAGCAACGCGCAGTTCGTAGCCGTAGACCCAGACAGCAGAGAAGCAAATCCAAAAGGGCCGTTATATTATAACTACAATTCAGACACATTTAGTAAAATTGAAAGCTCCGATTCAGGCTTCCTTGAAAAAAACGTTTTCTCAAAGACAGGTATAAAAACCAGCGTAAACAGCATAGGTAGCGTACAGCAGGTTATCCAGGATATCATCGGCTGGGTACAGGTCTTCATTCTCGTCATCTCCGTCCTCTTTATTATCATGGGAGCCTGGGACTACCTCAATTCCGGAGGTGAGGCGGAAAAGACAAAGGAGGGAAGAAACAAGCTCATTTACGCCACAGTCGGAATCGCGCTTGTTCTTATAGCCGGAGGCATTGTGCGGGTTATAAAGACGTTTATTGATTAAAAAAAATAAAGAAAGTTAAATATCTATAATAAAGGTTGAATGAGAAAAAATATCAATATGAAAACAATAAAACATATCATCATAAGCCTAACAGGAACCATTCCAATAATTGGACTTACAAGAGAAGCCCCAGTCACCTCAACATTGCCGTGGAGCGGAGTTAGAGCAACAACAGTAGAGAAAGTATCCGATTTTCAACGAATTATCACTGATGTCATAGGATGGGTTCAGCTCTTTTTCTTCATCGTCGCGACTCTGATGATTGTGCTTGCCGCCTGGGGCTTTTTGAATTCCGGAGGTGAGGCGGAAAAGACAAAGGAAGCGAGAAC
>MFKK01000013.1:49065-49539 GCA_001781035.1 Candidatus Jorgensenbacteria bacterium RIFCSPLOWO2_01_FULL_45_25b
GTCGCAATCGCGGTCGCGCTGATAGCCGGAGGAGTAGACTCGCTTGTAGATACCTTTGTAAATTAATTCAATTAAAAAAAACAAAAAGCATTAAATTTTGTAATCAAGGTCGAATTAAGAGAAATCACCGAATAGCAAATCTACGCGAATAAACGAATGAAACGTCCGAGTTGGCGCGACATTCGTAACAGATTCGTTATTCATTGAGATACACATGAAAACAATTAAAAATATTATCATAAGTTCGTTGGCAACCCTTCCCTTAATCGGTCTTACAAAAGAAGCTCCGGACATAACAACATTGCCGGCTACAGGCGTAAAAGAAACATCAGTAAAGGCGGTGGGAGATGTTCAACAACTTATCACCAACATCGTAGGATGGGTTCAGGTCTTTTTCTTCATCGTCGCGACTCTGATGATTGTGCTTGCCGCCTGGGGCTTTTTGAATTCCGGAGGTGAGGCGGAAAAGACAAA
>MFKK01000013.1:49561-77499 GCA_001781035.1 Candidatus Jorgensenbacteria bacterium RIFCSPLOWO2_01_FULL_45_25b
ATAATGTTGAATAATTATTCAACATTATCATTCCGAGCATAGCGAGGAATCTCAAATCTGCTCGGCAAAAAAATGAAATCATACTGGAAAAAAATAGGAGCGCTGGTCGCGGTGGGGCTTCTGCCTCTCCTTGCGGGCGCGGCGGAAGAGCCTCCGCGGGGCATAGTTGATACTGGAGCGGAGCCGACCAACATTCAAAGCATTGAGGATATTCAGGACCTTATGACGCGAATCGTGGGCTGGACGCAGGTCTTCTTCTATATCATCGCGACCCTCTTTATTGTCTTTACCGCCTTCCGCTATCTCACGTCCGGCGGAGACGAGGAAAAGATAAAAGGAGCAAAGGACATGCTCATCTACTCCATTGTCGCGATAGCGATAGCGGCAATCGCCGGCGGAGTCGTTCTTATTGTCAAAAACTTCTTGAACAGCTAAAGAGAAAAGTAGTTTTTAAATCCCCCCGATTAGCGGGGGGTTTGAGTTTAAGAATGTTCTAAAATGTCGTGAGTTCCCGCGCGAACGCAGAGACATTATTATCATTGCATTCTTAAAATCCCATTGTATAATAACAATATGGAACAGGCAGTTATTGAAAAAGAATACGTAAAACTCGTCAGAGAAAGAAGAAAAATAGACCGCGCAATGCGAGCTATAATAACACGAATGAGAACTCGCAAAATGAATGAAGGCCTTTTGGATATAGGACGCCTAAACATCAGGGGGGGTCCGAAAGATCTTTCTAAAAATATGGATTCGTATTTATATCAATGAAATTTTTGGCCGATGCAGATTTCCTGGTTGCCCTCGCGAAGTCAGACGACGCGAATCATGAGCGGGCAACACAAAAAGCCGAGACCACAAAAGGAGCTGATATTTTTATAACCCCATTTACGATTCCGGAAACGGTAACTGTCGTTTCATATAAGGCATCCCAAACAGCAGCAAAAAAACTTCTCAAAGAATTGAGAAGTAAAAATTTTATTGAAATATCACTAGATGAAGACATCATGCGTTTCGCGGATGAATTATTTGCGACGCAGGGGGCGAAAGGAACATCATGGATTGATTGTCTGAATGTCGTTGTGGTGAAAAATTATAAACTGGATGGCATGTTGTCATTTGACGCATTTTACAAAAAACAGGGAATTGCATTGGGGTGATAAACGCGCTTCGAATACTTTATTTACAGATTCACATTCATTCATAGATTCGCACTATGCCTATTTAAAGCTTTAGCGAAGGAGGATTCATTTATAGGTTAGTGCGTACAAAAAAAGAAAGCGCCCCAAGTTCTGAAGAACCAGGGGCGCAAAGCGAAACGTCTTTGTTTTGTAATCGCGGGAGGTAAGACGTTATAAAACCTCCGACGGCGCCCCATCACCAAACCTTGACAGTCATGGTCTGGGGGCGGTTTCCCCGAACCTCGTATGGATCGGGGAAGAGTTCGGAAGGAAGGGGGGGCTCAAACTCCCCGCCCCGCCCCGCCTTCCGATGCTCCTTCCCCCGGAAACGGAGGACAATCGCGTCCTCCTCCGTCTCCGGGTGGAAGGAGACGTCGGCTCGGCGCGGGACACCGTAATCCCGCACCACATCTACCCTCTGATACACGGTTTCTATGGGGACGAGTACCAAATTCCCATGCCCGACACGGGGTGAGACCCGCGCGGGCACCCCGTCAAGGAGGTGGGCACCCTTATCAAGCACTCGCCCGGTGGCGAGGATGCTTGACTTCACGAATCGCCCCCCGGGGTTTCGGGGTTGAAATGTGTCCCCCGAAACTGCCGACCATGATATGGAGACGAGGAAGGTCACGGCGACAGCTATTGCGAGCCCGACCGTGAGCTTCCGGTTCAATACCCCGGCGATCATCAGGATGATTCCGGCGAGGAGAAACTGCGGAACCCTTACCAAGTTGTTATGGAGCGGGGCGACGCTCGCGAAGAGACATAGCCCCATCCCCACAAAAGCAACCCCGAGCATAAGGCGCATCCAGCGACTCATCGCCTTCGCGCCCTCATCTCGGAGCGTACCGAGGTTGTCCAGGTCAATCTTCCCCTTGGCGAGGACGTAGAGAAGCGCCCCAAGGGGAGCGGTGGTGGTACCAAGGAGGATGACTCCAAGGCACCAGAGAAGCCCGGCGATGCTCGCGAGAAACGAGGCAACGCCGAAATTAAAGAAACCGACGACGAACCAGAGGGCGAAGAGCCCCCCCTGGATCGCCAAGAAGACGACGAGGAGACGCGTTAGGGCCCGGCGGTACACTGGTACCGCGTTCTGCCCAAGTCCTGGGGTGGCCGTCATCCATTGGACGACGTTCACCCACTCGTCAAAAGCAACGCTAAAGATCAAGCGAACCGCAAGCCATAGGTCACGAGCAAATTCCATTCCCATTCCTCCTAAAAGAGACCTCTCCCCCGATCATGACGGGCGGCGCTCTCATTAAGGCGCTGCTCGGCGGCGTCGTTGAACTGCCGGACGGCGTCGTGGACGCCCAGCTCTTCAACGACGCGAGCGCCCTCCCTCCTCAAGCTCCGCGCAATCTTTTGCACGGAGTCGTTCGTGAGGAGAGTAATTTCCTCATCCTTCTCCTGTTGGGGAAGGCGAAGAAACCACTCAACCCAGAGACCCCTCTCCTGGCACCCCTCGTCAGTATCGGGGAAGCTCCGATACTTCGTATTGAGGGCGCCCATTGAGATCTCTTCGTCAAAGACGCCGTATCGACGACGATCGGGGGGATATGACCGGAATCCCGGTCCATTTTCATCCCCCTGCATTCGCCGTTGCCAGTCCTGGAAGTCATCCATGTGGCGCTGTTCAACGCGTCTCCCCGCATAAAGCCGGAGATACGTATTGAACCCGTCAATCGCGCGCGGCTCCGTACGTCGCTTCATTTCTCCTGTAACCGTTTCTACGATGACCTTCCCGGTCGCCTCGTAGAAGGTCTCTCCTGTTATCTTCCGAAGAAACCCCCCGATCCATTGCACGATTTTTTTCACATCGCATCTTCTTCACGGAATGCCTGTTCGGTCAGCTTCACCGACTGATCAGGCGTCTGGACGTCAAATACGATTTGTCGTTCCCCGTCGGGAATGTGAATGGTGAACGCGAGCTGCCCGAGAGTATCGGTTTTCGGAAAACCGCTCGCGGGCGCTACCGCATATTTCACATAAGGAGTGGAAATATGCAACGAAACTCCCGGCAATGGGAAGCCGTTGTCGCCAATCACTAGGACGACAAACTCCCATTCTCCGGGTGTAGTTTCAAGACGCGAGAGCGCGGTAATCCGCGCAGGTTTCGCAACTGGCACGACGACCTGTCTCGCCACTCGGGCAGACTCGCCCTCCACGCGAGCAGATGTCGCCGAAGTTTTCTGGATTGGCGGAAACTTGAACGAGAACGTTCCGCCACTCGTGAAGATTTCGCCGACACCACTCCCATCGGTCTCAAACACGACCTTGACGGGAGGTTCTGGTATCGAAATACGCCCGTTGACGTTTTCGGTAACCAGCCCACAAACGGAGACGACGCGTCCTGCGTTTGTGTACTCTATGATCGGCTCGTCCCACGTAATCGTATACGTGCGACGAATGAGGACCCTGACAGACCCGCCCGCGACTGCGGTCGGGACGTTCACGAGAAGCCGATGATCTCCGACCGGAAGGTCAAAGACCACCGAGAACTGCGACCCGCTTCTCTGCGGATCGCGCGGCGTGTAACTGCCGCACGAGAACTCCGCAGAGACAGAGACCTCCGGGACGTTGCTCTGGTTGCCGATCCTATCGGTAACCAGAGCCGTGACGAAAACCTCAAAGAGGTCGCCGTCAGGGCCTCGTCCTTTTTCCCCAATGTCCGCAGACACGCTCACAATTTGGAGAGGCATACCTCTCCTCCTTTCTAGGAGTTTAGACAACCAAAGAATTAAAGTAAGTATTGCATTATTAGGTTGTCAAAGACCAAGAAACTACCCCGAGGCCACTCCCCAGGATTGCGCCCAGTATACCATACTACAAAACAAAAGTCAACACTTGGCAATACAACAAACATTGACAAAATAACCACAATTCAATATTACGAGGTTCAACCTCGTAAGACGAAGAGAGACTAGAAAATCGCCATAAATCGTGGTATAATCAAAACATGAAAAAAGAAACCATACTGCCCGATTTTTTTAAGCCAATCCTCTGGGGCCTGAAATGGGACGCCCTGGAAATAGAGAAAGACAAGGAAGAAATTATTTTAGCGGCCTTGAATCACGGAGAACTGGAACATCTGAAATAGATTGAGGAAAGCATTTCAGATTGCACGAATGTAAAAGGAGGTTGGATTGGAAAAGGTAAAAGAGTTTATGTTCTCGCATATGGAAAAAAAGACGCTATTTTACTACTAAAATTTATGTATTATCCTCAAGTTGAGCATTATTTGAAACGAAAGTATAAAATTGCAGAGGAGTTTTTGCGGGTGTAGCCAAATTGGTAAAGGCGCATGGCTTAGGACCATGTGGGGAAACCCATTGGAGGTTCGAGTCCTCCCATCCGCACCAAAACTGAAACCGCCAAAATTTTATTTTTGGCGGTTTCAGTTTATGAGGGGAAACTCGAACGGAAACTCCCGTTTCCCCGAACCCCTTCCCAATTCATCTGGTCCACATTCATACACCGTCGCAAGCGGCAGGGCATTGAGGTGGACGATGAATAAAAGCAATGAGCTTTACGTTTTCCGCGCCTCTTGGTAGTATAAAATCATAAAAAGTCGATGATATATCTAATTCAAAGTATAAAAAATTATGGTTACGGATACCGATATAGCGTTGATCGGGGGCGTATTAGTCGCGGGAGCTGTTGTCGGATACCTCCTAACGCGATGGAAAGCCCTAAACAAGAAAGCGGGAGCGGAAAGAGAAACAGAAAAAAAGCTAGAGGCGGCTAAGACTCGCTCCGTAGAACTTATTCTTGAGGCGGAAGAAAAAGCGGTAAGCATACTGGGAAACGCCCAAAAAGAAGAAAGGGAGCGCAAACAGGAACTCCGGAAAATGGAGGAGCGTTTGCTTTCCAAAGAAGACGCGGTTGAGAGTCAGAAGAAGGAACTTGAGCGGGAAAAAAAGAGGCAGAAGGAAGAGGGCGACAGGTTGAAAATCGTGGAGAGCGATACAAAAGCGACTCAAGAAAGAGCGGAGAAGGAACTTGAGCGTGTTTCGGGGCTCACAAAAGAGGAGGCGAAAAAAAATCTCTACAAGGAAATTGAAGAAAAAGAAAGAAGGGAGATGGCGGACTTTATGGCGCGCTTTGAAAGAGAGAAAAGGGACGCGGTTGAGGCGAAAAGCGCGGAGGTTATCGTAATCGCGATGCAACGGTATGCGAGAAATAGCGTGGCGGATGTGACGACAAGCGTCGTGCATATCCCGAACGAAGAAATTAAGGGAAAAATCATCGGAAGGGAGGGAAGAAACATCAAGGCATTTGAACGCCTTACGGGAGTTGAGGTCGTTGTGGACGAGACGCCAGAGAGCATTCTTCTCTCATCTTTTGACCCGATGCGCAGGGAGCTCGCGAAAATCGCTCTGGAGAAGCTTGTAAAAGACGGAAGAATTCAGCCCGCGAGAATTGAGGAGGCGGTGGAGGAGGCGCGCGCGGAACTGGAAAAACAGGTTATAAAAGCGGGAGAGGAGGCGGCTTATGAGGTTGGCGTTGTGGACATTCCAAAAGAAATCCTGAAGGTATTGGGGCGTCTAAACTATCGGACAAGCTACGGTCAGAATGTGTTAAACCACTCAATAGAAATGGCTTTGATTGCCGGAATGCTTGCCTCGGAATTAAAGCTGAACGTTGATGTTACAAAAAAAGGAGCCCTCCTGCACGATATTGGAAAGGCGATAGACCATGAGGTGGAGGGAACTCACGTGGAGATTGGAATAAAGCTTTTGAGGAAGTATGGAATGGATGAGAGGGTTATTCAGGCGATGCAGTCTCATCACGAAGAGTATCCGTACGCGATACCGGAGGCCTACGTGGTAACGACCGCGGATGTGATTTCAGGCGCGAGACCAGGCGCCCGGCGCGACACGCTGGAAAAATATCTGAAAAGATTGGAGGAGATTGAAAAAGCGGTTCATTCGTTTGAGGGAGTGCAACAGGCGTACGCGGTCTCGGCCGGAAGAGAGGTGCGCGTCTTCGTAACGCCCGAGAAGATAGACGATTTTGGAGCTCTCCAGCTCGCGAAAGACATAGCTGAAAAAATACAAAAAGACGTGCGCTATCCGGGAGAAATACGGGTAGTGGTTGTCCGGGAGGTAAGGGCGGTTGAGTACGCCCGGTAGCGAAAAAGGAGAAACCCGCATAAAAGCTGGATTTCTTCATTTCGTGTGGTATAATAACCGCATAAAACCTAGAGCGCGCCAAAACCCGATTGTAATGTTCAAGTTGGGACAAGGAACTGCTCTATACTATCAAAAGGTCGTTTGTGAATTAATCCAACACGAATAATACGAATGAGCCACGAACAACACGAAAAGTTCGCGTTGTTCGCATAATGTTCGCGTTGTTCGTATTGGAAGCGCGGTATGAAAAAAGACGGATTAGTGGAAGCGGTTATGGACACCGCTGGAATTGAAACAAAAAAACAGGCTGTGCAGGCGGTAGACGCGGTATTTGACGCAATCGTAAAAACGTTAAGTAAGGGGGAAGAGGTTGCTATCACGGGATTTGGAACCTTCCGGGTTGTAAAGAGAGCGGCTCGGATGGGCGTAAACCCAAAGACGGGGGCAAAAATCCAGATTGCCGCGGCAACAAAGCCGAAGTTTAGAGCGGGAAAGCTCTTAAAGGAAGCGGTAGCGTAATCCGTTTCAAAGAAAAGAAACCAAAAAACCACCGGAACTCGGTGGTTTTTTGGTTTCTTTCGCCTCGCGCCATATCGCGCGAAAACGGGATTAGGGCAACTCCCTCACAGAGTTGCTCATCTCAATAAAGACCTGATACGCGTCCTTCACACTACCGAAAGACGACCTTACCAAATCTTTTATTGACAAAGGTTGGGGGGGGAGAGAAGGGGACGTTGAAGCATCCTCTTGGGAAGAAGAGGCCGAAACGGTTGATTCTGTCTGCGTTGGAATTGAAACAAGAAGCCCTTCTTCAGAAGAAGTGGAGGTTGCAACCTCTTTGGAAGATGTTGCCGTGAGAGGAGCAAGATAGGTTTCTCTAAACAAACGAGAAGCATCCATACTCGCTCCCTCTCCCCTTTGGATAGAGTCGGAAGCCCTTTTGAGCATAAGATTTAGGGCTGAAGCCCTCCTTGCGTCGCTCTTTTCAAGCTTCTGTATGTCTTTTTGAATTTTAGAGAGGCGTGATGTCGCAACGTCAAGAATCTCCTCTCCCCGCAGAACAAAAAGAAAATCAGTAATCTGCTCGGAAAAAGGAAGATAATAAGCGTCTCTCCACTCCTTAAATTCCTGGGCGCGCTTCTTTACGGAGGCAAGGTCCCTTATAGAACTTCCCGCCTTCTTCCTTGCTTCAAAGTAGGGAAGAGCGTTATTTAAACCGGAAACCATCTTTTCTTTCCACGTCTTCATAAGGGGGTCTTTGTCGTCCAAAAGGAGGATTTTTAGCTTTAAGTCTTTTGCTTCGGAAATAGAGAGGTCAATGACCTTCTTGAAAGTGTCAAGGCGAAAAGCGAAATCGTTTGGAAGATTATCATCCTTCGCGCTTACGAGCGTATCAACGCTTTCCTGAACATCTTGCGTCGCCTTCTTTATGGAATTGGATTGCGCGAAGGAAGGAGGGGGGAAAACAAAAAGAAGACCCGCGAAAACAAAAAAGGCGGAAGCCTTGAAAATAAAAGAATGAAAAGAAAAACGCCGCATAAAAATCATAAAACGCTACTGAAGCACCTCTTGAAGCAACTTATCAATCTGTTGACTCACATCATCAATTTCATTCACATCGCCTTTTTCTTCCTGAAGAAGGCTTGGATTCAAATGTTTTGCCTCGTCGCTTGAAATCTCTTTGAGAGCGGAAGCGATAGTTGTCTCAATGGATTTATTGTATTCAACCTCCCGTAACTGCACGCTGATTGTTACATCATCAAGCTCGCTCGTTAAATCCTTCAAATCAAGAGAGGCATACACCTGTTCTTGCGATTTCGGAAGAATAAAAGAAAGCGCGAGGAGGAAGGCAAAAACGCTCGCGAACCCGCCGACATAAAGAGGACGGAAGAAAAAAGAAAAATCAAACGCCCGCCTCCGCGAGGTCTGCAAAATAGCCTGCTTGGAAAGAAAAGCAAACTCTTCGCTGGGCTTAATATACTTAAGCGTCTTTAGTTGTTCTATAATGTTCATCTGTTCCATGATGTTCAAATAACTGTTTTAACTGTTTCAGCGCTCGGTGTTGGATGACTCGTATGGCTCCCTCGCTCTTTTCTAAAGCCTCCGCGATCTCCTTATTGGAAAGTTCATTCACAAACTTCATAAGAAGGACGTTTTGCCCCGTTTCATCTAAACGGCTAATCGCGGACATCACAAGCTGAACCTGAACCGCTTTGTCAACGCGGTCATCAAGCCCAAGATGCGAAGAAAGCGCGATTTCGGGTAAGGCATCAATGTCCTGATGTGTTCGGGAGGTTCGGTAAAAATCAATAATCGCGTTCTGCGCGATTCGGTAAAGCCAGCTTGTAAACGGAAAGCCCTGAAATTTGTACTCCTCAATATGTTTCCACGCCTTGAGAAACACCTGATGAGTAATATCCTCGGCATCCGTCTTGTTACTGACCTTAACTAAAGCAAATCGGTATATTGCGGGCATGTGCAGGTCGTATAGCTTCCCAAACGCCTGCGCGTCCCCCTTTTTGGCTTTTTGAACGAGCTCTTCCTCCTGCATAGGTTATAACGATAAAAAGCTCATAATGTTTCAAGTGCCACGTAAAAAGACACACTTTTTAAAAAATATACAGAAATCATTTCAATGCGTTACACAAAAGCTTACCAAAAAAAAACGTTCGTTACAACGCAAAAAAGGAGAGAAAAAATTTGTTTCTTTATTGCCGAGAGGGCGTTACATGGAAAATCTACTTGGTGCGGGATACGAGAATCGAACTCGTGCCACCAGTTTGGAAAACTGGGGTTCTGCCATTAAACTAATCCCGCTGGGGTGAGCGACGGGACTTGAACCCGCAACCGCTAGGACCACAACCTAGAGCTCTACCAATTGAGCTACGCCCACCATGCAACAAATTTCTAATTACTAATATCTAATTTCTAATAAAGTATCAAGTGCCAATACCTAAATTCCTAAATACCTCATCATTAGTATATTTTATTATTGGAATTTGATTAGTAACGAGAAAGTAAAATTCTTATCAAGAATTTCCGTGCGGAATGTGCCCCTCGCGCCTGCCACGCTTTTTCTCGGAAACCTTTTTCTTATCATGGATCCGTATATCTTCCGCGTTAAGAGGAGGCTCGTTTGGAACGCGAAGAGGAGGTTCTTTTAGAGCATCTTCAATGAGCTTATTTAGGTGCGCGAGAGCGAGGTCTCTATTTGTCTCCTGCGAGCGAGTCTCTTGGCACTCTACCCATATCTCATCATCTTGATTGATATGATGAGCGAGCTTTTTGCGAAGCATCTGCTTCTCGTGGCTGTCAAACGGAAGCTCGTCCACGCGAACCCACATATGAATCTTTGTTGAACGATGGTCAACGTTCATTCCGCCCGGCTTTGAAGAACGCGACGCGCTGAACTTCGCGTGATTTAAGGTAATTCTCATGGAAGTAATTATAAACTAAAACCTATTCCAGTTTAAGAAGAAGCCCCCTTCTTTTCGCGCGAGCAAACATCCCATAGAAAAAGAGGAGAGAAAGAACAACATACGCGGTATTCGTAAGAAAAGCCATTAAAAGATTGGAAGAAAGAACCTCTCCACCGGCTATGACCGTCCGCATACCCTCAAAAACATACGAAGAGGGAAGAAGACGCGAAACAATTTGCAAACCATAGGGAAGCGCGGAAACAGGATAGAACACGGCGCTCACGGGCTGGACGAGAAAAATGACGCCAAAAGCGAGTATTTGCGCCTGCGTGCCGTAACGCATAATGATGCCGATAATAACAACTCCGATTGCCCAGCCGAATATAAGAAGATTGAGAAAAAAGGGAAGAAGCGCGAATCCAAGCTGAAAAAGATTAAAGCTGTAAAAGAAGAAGGCAAGAAGCCCCATCACAAGTGAAACAAGCGCGATTCTGATGATGCCGAGAATGGCGGTTGAGATAAGAAATTCACTGGGACGGAGCGGGGTAACAAAGATATTCAATAAATTACGCTCCCACACGTCCTCCAAAAACGCGACCGAAACCGACTTCTGCGACTGGCTAAGAATATCCCAAAAGATAAGCGCTCCAAGAAGCACGCTGACAATATTAATTCCACCGAGATTAGAATTGGTGAGATAGGCGCTCAAAAAGCCCCAAACCAAAAGCTCCATAACGGGCCAATAAAAAATATCCATAATACGGGGCAGGCTCCGTCGGTACATGTAGAGATGACGGATAAGCAAAGCGTTTATTCTGTGTAATTTCATAATAAATTAAATCTCTAATATCTAAATTCTAATCTCTAAAAAAATTCAAATCTCAAAAACGAAAAAAATCTTTTGAATTTGGACATTTAAGATTGTTTAGAAATTAGATATTAGGATTTAGAGATTCATTATCGCCCCGCGCGATATGGAGAAACACTTCATTTAAGTCTTTTCGGCCATATTTTGAAATCATATCCGCAGGTCTCGCGTCGTCAACGATTCTTCCTTTTTGCAGAAAGATAACACGGTCGCAAAGCTCCTCTATCTCCGCCATGTTGTGCGAGGTGTAAAGAATCGTAATGCCGCGCTCCTTCTGCATACGCGAAAGAAGCTTCCGAGTCTTATCTGCTATGTCGGGGTCAAGCGAAGCGGTTGCTTCGTCCAAAAGCAACACCTTCGGGTCGTTCAAAAAAGCCTTTGCGAGATTCAATCGCGTAACCTGTCCGGTGGAAAGAGAAGACGTCCATTTTTTCATAAGGTCGGAAATTTCAAACATCTCGGCAAGTTGATATATTTTTTTCTTCAAGTTTCGCACGCCGTAAAGCCGTCCGAATGTTGCGAGATTTTCCCAAACCGTGAGATTGTTCGGCATGGAGACGTATGGAGAAGAAAAATTCACCTGCGCGAGAATCTCCTCGCGGTGAGAGCGCAAAAGCTTACCAAGCAGGTAAATCTCGCCGGATGTGGGAGTGATAATATCAAGAAGCATCTGAATGGTCGTTGTCTTTCCCGCCCCGTTTGGCCCCAAAAGAGCCGTAATACTTCCCTCCTCAATTCCAAAAGAAATGCCGTCCACCGCGACAGCTCTTCCAAACTCCTTTCGCAAATTTTTTACCTCAATAATAGCCGACATACGAAAGAAGAATACAGAAAGAAAACATATTATGCAAAACAATATTACAACGCATTGACAAATAACACACTTTTGTTACACCTAATACATATGCCAACCACAAAAGCAAGAATTAATATAAGCGTTTCGGAAGAAACAAGAGAGGCGATAGAGCGCCTCGCCAAGCACGAACAAAAACCAGTCGCAACTAAAGCGGCGAATTTACTTGAATTTGCGCTTGAAATAGAAGAAGATCGATATTTTGAAAAATTAGCGAGCGAGCGGGAAAGGAACAATGTGCGCTGGCTTTCTCACGAAGAGGCATGGAAATAAGGGAGTACTCTATTTCCTACGAGTTGATTATATTGGAGAAAGACATTCCACAGCTAAACAGGGTGTGGAAGAAAACAATAAAAAAGGCAAAAGAGTTCCAAAACAAAATATGCCGCGGTAGCTCAGTGGCAGAGCGCAGCCCTGAAGAGGCTGGCGTCGGGTGTTCGATTCACCCCCGCGGCACATAAAGCACATAAAACATAAACTCTCCAAAAAATGGAGAGCTTATGTTTTATGTGCCCCCACGAGGAATCTCACGTCGTCCCACCAAGGCGGGACTCCTTGAAACCTTGCGGTTTCAATGCTTCCACTTTACCCCGACGTAATGTCGGGGCAGGCTAGGAAACTCCCGTTTCCCCGACCCCCTTCCCGTTCGATTCCTCGTGAGGAACGGAAATTAGGCTTTGTGCCCCCACGAGGAATCGAACCTCGATCTAGGGATTAGAAGTCCCTCGTTTTATCCATTAAACTATGGGGGCGAAATGCGTTGTATAGACAAGCGTAAAAATATCAAAAACTGCTGTCAAACTTTCTCATCTTTCCCAAAAACTCCTCATTCAATTTATTAATCTTATTCGCGTTTTTATTCACATCCGAAAGGCTCTTCAATATAGTGCCTTTTTCGGCAAGAGTCTTTCTCTCAATGGCGCGCTGAAGCCCGTCAAGAAACACATTGAGGTTTTGGGTATACGTAATAAACTCACTGACCAGCGAAAGCTCCACCGCGACCGCCTCATACGCAAGTCGTTGGGTGCGAAACGAAGAGAAATCGGCAAGCGACTCGGCAAGTTTCTGCAAGTGACGGGAAAGTTCAAACGCGTTGTTATAAGCTTCCGCGTTATCATCCTTTGCCTCTTTAACAAGCTGAAGCGCCCTGCCACCATCCTCGGCAACGCGGGAAACCTGAATCTCTTTTATTTTCTGATTCGTTACGGAAGTAAGCTGGACGATTTTTTTACTTACAAGGGCGGCTTCTTCCCGCGCCCGAACAAATTCCTCAGGAAGAGGCTCTTGTTTCGGAGGGAAAAGAACAATAAAAAGAACAACAATAATACAAAGAACAATAAGAATGCGAACAAGAAAAGGAATCTTTCGGAGATAAGATTTCAGCCGAGAAACGTTTGTGTCCGCCTCAATATGTGAAGACATGTTGTTCATACTCGCCTCTAAAAGAAGCAAATCTATCATACAAGCAAAAACGAGTCGTGTCCAAGAGAACTAATAAGAAAGCAAATAATGTATAATAAAGACATGGCATTAAGTCTAGGAGAAATGCTCTTTCGGCTTGTAATGGCAATACTTCTCGGAGCCTTCGTTGGTCTTGAGAGGGAAATCGTCGGAAAAGAAGCCGGAGTACGAACAAATCTGCTTGTCGCGGGAGGAGCGACAATGTTTACGCTCGTTGGTCTCTCTCTACCTTTTATAGTGGCGCAGGGAAACTTGGGAGATGTGCTCGCGAGAAACAGTGGCTTCCTTTCGGTTATAGCAAACATCGTAATAGGCGTGGGCTTTCTTGGCGCCGGCGCCATTATTCATGACGGTTCTCGCGTGAGAGGGCTTACAACCGCGGCATCTGTTTGGCTCGTCGCCGCGATTGGAGTGCTTTGCGGAATCGGGCTCATCATGTTCGCGGCGATAAGCACTTTCGGCATCACGGCGCTCCTCATCATTCTTCGGAAAGTTGACTTGTACGGGTTGGTTGGAAAAGAAAGCGCTAGTAATAAGAAACATAATAGAAAAAATGGAAATATCGTGGAAACACGATAGAAATATGTAGAAATAAGTTGCCCTACACAACCTTATTTCTATTATACGTTGACACATTTCGTAAGCGAAGTGAGTGTGTTTCTGCCTGTTTCCTATCAAGGAAACAGTTGTTGTTTTACGCTCTTCTCTTTACACTTTACGCTATATGAAGCCCATATATCTTGATTACGCGGCTACGACTCCGCTGGACAAGGAGGTTTGCGGGGCAATGCTTCCGTATATGGAGGATTTTTTTGGAAACGCGAGCTCCCTTCACCAAACAGGTCAGAAGGCGATGCGCGCGCTTGATATATCTCGGGAAATCATTGCAAAAGCAATCGGGGCGAAGTTTCAGGAAATTGTATGTACAGGTTCAGCGACGGAGGCGAATAACCTCGCCCTCCGTGGAGCTATAAAAAGAATTAAGAGTCAAGGATTAAGGATTAAGGAACAACAAAGAATTATTATCTCGGCAATAGAGCACGACTCCGTGCTTGAGACGGCGCGCGATTTAGAAAGAGAGGGGGTTGAAGTCGTCTATCTTCCCGTAGATAAAAACGGCGTGGTTGATTTGAAAAAACTAAAAGCGTCGCTCAATGAAAACACCATTCTCGTCTCTGTGATGTATGGGAACAACGTGGTGGGGACGATTCAGCCAATAGCTGAAATTGCGAAAATAATTCGCGATTTTCGCGAGTCATTAGTCAATAGTCATTCGTCATTGTGGAAAGACGGATACCCACTTTTTCACGCCGACGCGGTCCAGGTGTTTCAATATCGCGATTGCGACGTAAATACGATTGGCGTAAATATGATGACTATTTCTTCGCACAAGATATACGGACCAAAGGGGGTGGGACTGCTTTTTTCCAACGTTCCATTGAAATCGATTATAACCGGCGGTGGGCAGGAATTCGGACTTCGTTCAGGCACGGAAAATATTCCGGCAATCGTAGGGTTCGCGAAAGCGGTGGAGGAAGCCGTGAAAATCCGTGAAAAAGAAGCAAAGCGGGTGGAAAAACTGAAAGAATTCTTGTGGAAAGAAATAAAAAAAGTAGCGCCCGAGGCAATCCGAAACACGCCGGAGAAAAATGCGCTTCCCCACATATTAAATGTCGCCTTTCCAAACGCTTCAAAAAATCTCGTCGCCCACATGGACGCCCTTGGGGTCGCGGTCTCATCCGGCGCGGCCTGCTCCGCTCGTTCGCAAGAGACCTCGTATGTATTACGTGCCATGGGTGTATCCGAAGAGCTTGCCCGCCGGAGTATCCGCCTTAGTTTGGGAAGAGGAACTATGGAAAGTGAAATAAAAAGAGTGGCGAAAATAGTACAAGAAGCAGAGAGGGAGCGCGTTGCAAAATAAAAAACTTATCATATAATTGTGTATATGAGCAATAAAATAAAAAACTATTTAGGCATAGCGTTAATTGTAGGAGTATTGATGCTCGGACTGAGTATTTGGAGCATCGCGGGCTCTGTCGGAAAGTCCATCAATCCATCCTCGCTTCGGAGTTTTTCCGTCACGGCGGAAGGGAAGTCGACCCAAGTACCGGACGTGGCGGAATTTACCTTTAGCGTGATAACCGAAGGCGGAGAGAATTTAGCCGCGCTTCAAAAAGAAAATACGGAAAAAATGAACAAAGCAATCGCATTTTTGAAAGAAAATGGCGTAAAAAAAGAGGATATTCGAACAAGCCAGTACAGCGTGAATCCGAGATATGAATCCTACTCCTGCGGACGTCCGATATACGCGAACGGAGAAGAAAAGGCAGGACCATGCCCGCCCTCAAAAATTGTGGGATATACAATAACGCAATCAGCAACCGTAAAAATCCGCGATTTCACGAAAGCCGGAGATATTGTCTCGGGCGTGGTAAAAAGCGGAGCAAACAGCGCGTCAAGTTTGAACTTTACGATTGACGATCCTACGAGCGTGCAAGACGCGGCTCGCGCTGAAGCAATCGCGAAAGCCGAGAAAAAAGCGGAAAAAATCGCAAAGGATGCGGGTTTCAGAGTCGGACGGCTCATCTCAATATATGAGTCCGGCGGAAATTATCCGGTTTATTACGGAAAAGCCATGGGCATTGGAATGGGCGGAGACGCGGCAGAGAGCGCGCCCGCGCCTTCAATAGAGCCCGGAAGCGAAGATGTAAAGGTGAATGTAACACTGACGTACGAAATAAAGTAAATAAAATTAAGAAATAATCAAAGGCTTATGCGCAAACAAATTGTTATTTTTTGTTCCGTGAGCCTGATCGCGGGAATCGGGCTCGGGGCGGTTTCTTCCGCCTCCGCGCTCTCATGGTCTGATATAAAAAACTTTTTCTTGAAAGAAGAAAAAGAAAACGCGAGCGGAACAATCGGAGAAATAAAAGAAGAAAAGAAAGAGAGCCCGCCCGTCGCTCTCTATAAGCCAGTTATAGATTATGAAGAAGCGGTAACGAAGGCGGTAGAAGAGGCGGCTCCCTCGGTAGTATCTATCATCATCTCAAAAGACTTGCCGGTGATTGAAAACTGCCCGTACGACCCCTTCTCGGATATTCCTCCCGAATTTCGCGACTTCTTTGGCGGAGGAGGCTTTCAATTTCAGCGTCCCTGTCAGAAAGGAACGGAAAAACGCGAAGTCGGCGGAGGAACGGGCTTCATCATTTCTGAAAACGGCCTTATCGTAACAAACAAACACGTCGTGCAGGATACGGGAGCGGAATACACCGTTCTTACAAACGACGGAAAAAAATACGACGCGAAAGTTCTCGCCCGCGACCCCCTCCAGGACATCGCGATTATTAAAATAGAAAAATCAGGTTTGAAGCCCGCACGCCTTGGCAATTCCGACACGCTAAAACTCGGACAGACGGCAATCGCGATCGGAAACGCCCTTGGAGAGTTTCGCAACACTGTTTCCGTTGGAGTTATCTCCGGTCTCGCGCGCGATATCACGGCGGGAGGCGGGGGTTTTACGGAAAAAATAGAGGGAGTGATTCAGACGGACGCGGCGGTAAATCAAGGAAATTCGGGAGGCCCTCTTCTGAATTTGAAAGGCGAGGTCATCGGCATCAATACCGCGATTGCCTCGGGAGCGGAAAATATCGGCTTCACAATTCCGATAAATCAAGCGAAAAAAGACATTACATCCGTAAAAGAAACGGGAAGCATCAAAACTCCCTTTGTCGGCATTCGTTACGTCCCCATTACGCCCGAATTGGCAAAGAAACAGAGCCTGTCGGTTGAGTATGGCGTTGTTCTTCGTGGAAGCGAGGAGGGTCCCGCGATTGCGTCAAACTCGCCCGCCTCCCGCGCGGGACTTCAGGCGGAAGATATCATTCTTGAAGTAAACGGAGAGAAGATAGAAAAAAAATCGTTTAACACAATCATTCAGAAATACGGCGTTGGCGAAATAATCACCCTAAAAGTCCGCCGAGGAAAGGAAGCGCTCTCCGTCAAGATAAAACTTGCGGAACGGCAAGACATGTGATATGCTAAAAAACATGAAAAAATCGCAGATAAAACTTATTGGAATTTACTACACCTATCTCTTGGCTCCCAAGGGCTAGGTTTAGGTGTCGGAAAAAAATACTCTCGGACTCCTCAAGCTGGCTCATGGTGAGCCAGCTTTTGGTTCTTTCACAATTGGGAAAGGAGTAAGCCTGCTAAGCGGGTAATGAAGCTGAAACAGGCTTGGATTCTTCGCGTTTTCTAGGTTCTCTTTAGCGTAAGGAACAAGGGACATGAAAGGCGTCATAGTAGGTAGAACCGAGTTCCGGATTCTTGAGGAAGGTGAATCCTTCCTTGAACGCGCGCTAGACGGCAAATGCGTCGCAATCTCCATTCCCAGTCCGTTGGGAAACATAAACACGTTCCTCGCCTGCCCCTCATCGGACGAGCTCGTAAGCGTGCTCAAGTCCGAAGAGGTGTTGGCACGGCAGATGTGGCATCACGGAGGAATAGTCCGCATAACACCCCCGGTCTCTCACAAAGTAAGAAAACTGGGAAGAGGCCTCAAGGAAAGAGGATGTCCCAGATGGACGGCTTTGAGTGGGGATGATTGGGGAGTAAGTGGCGATATAGCTCGGTTCACTCACACGGAAAACTACGAAGTGTGGGTAGTTCTCACGCCATTCTTCAGAATCGCGGAAATGGTTAGTGAGGCCGTCGGAGTGAGAGAAGTCACAAGTGTCATCTCACTAAGGCAAGCGACCGTCGCGGAAAGCGTAACGCGTATCAATCGGTACGCCTTCTTGCGATAAAAGCGTTGAATCACGGGAACGAAATTCATTCGCCGCGCGAACACACAATTCGCGCGGCTTTGTTTTCTTATCGCAATTGACCACAACGAATTTCTGCGAATTTCGTTCCCGCTGAAGCGAGAATGTGCTTCCATAAATTTCCGGCGCAAAGTTTGACAAAAAACATAAGCGAGGTGTATAACACTACACAGAAATGTGTCCAGGTAGCTCAGCGTTAGAGCGACAGGTTGAGAACCTGCAGGTCGGGAGTTCAACTCTCCCCCTGGACACCATGTCGGGAAGCGCGCGGAAGGCGCCAAGGTAGGGCGAACCCCTACCCTGAGCGGAGGCTCAAAACCTCCCTTCCCGACTCATTTGGGGCGGTTATGCTTGCATAATCGCCCCGCGCCCATTTTAAGCGCCAAATATTGAAAAGTTTGAAAAAACCAAAAAATATGGTATTATAAAAACGTGAAATACGTAGTAACCCCGCACGCAAGGAAGAGAATGAAAGAGCGGAACATTGCAGAAAAGGATGTAATAGAAGCATTGATGCTCCCGACGAAAGTGCTTTCCAATGAAAAACAAAGAATGCTTTTCAAAAAGATATACAAAAAAGAAGGAAAAGAAAGACTACTTCTTATTGCGGGAGAGCAAAAAGGCAATATATTTGAAATTATAACAGTTATAGAAACATCAAAAATAAAAAAATATCTATGAAACAAAAAAACCCAAAAATTCAATATGATAAAAAAAGCAAAGTCCTTTCAATTGAAGTAAAAAGGGCAAAAAGCGTTGATTCCGATGTACAAGGGAACATGGTCGTTGATTATGATAAAAAAGGAGATGTTGTGCGGGTAAACTTTTATCAATTCAGTTTTGAAGATTTCGAAGAAAACGAAAGGGCTTTGAAGGATTTTTCCAGGGAATCAGTAACACTCGTCTCGGCATAATCAACTTCGGCAAAATTAGAAATTAGGAATTAGGAATTAGAAATTTTAAGAATATGCCCAACTTTCATCGTTTTACATTAAAAGCCCAGGAGGCGCTCCAGAACGCGCAGGAAATCGTTGCTCGCCACAATCACGGAGAGCTAAAAACCGTGCATCTTTTGCGGGCTCTTTTGGATGAGGAGCAGACGCTTGTTCGTCCCATGCTGATTCGCGCGAATGTGAATATCGCCGAAATTGAGCGCGAGATAGAAGAAGAACTAGAACATCTACCCAAAATCTTTACGGGCGCGGGCTCCGTAACCCAGCTCTATCTCTCCCAGGAGCTGATGAGGATTTTGGATAAGGCGGCGGAAATCGCTCTGCGGCAGAAAGATGAGTTTATCTCATGTGAACACCTAGTTCTCTCAATTATGGAACTTCCCGGACGAGCGCAAGAAATTTTGGGAAAAGCCGGAACAAGAAAGGATGTGCTAGTAAGGATTCTCGCCCAGCTTCGCGGTTCAATGCGGGTAACGGATGAGATGCCGGAGAGCAAGTTTCAGGCGATTGAAAAATACGCCGTGAATATCACAGAGCGGGCGCGGGAAGGAAAGCTTGACCCCGTCATCGGCCGTGAGGACGAGCTTCGCCGTCTTATGCAGATTCTCTCTCGGCGCACGAAAAACAACCCCGTGCTGATAGGCGAGCCGGGCGTGGGGAAGACGGCGATTGTGGAAGGCTTGGCACAGCGCATCGTTGCCGAGGAGGTGCCGGAATCCCTGAAAAACAAAGAGGTTGTGATGCTTGATATTGGCTCTCTCATCGCGGGAACGAAGTTTAGGGGCGAGTTTGAAGACCGCTTTAAAGCATTCCTGCGGGAAGTACAAAATTCGGCGGGCAGAATCATCCTCTTTATTGATGAGATTCACATGATTGTGGGCGCGGGAGCGGCGGAGGGCGCGGTGGATGCCTCAAACATGTTAAAACCGGCTCTCGCCAGAGGAGAACTTCGGGCAATCGGCGCGACAACAACAAGGGAGTACCAGAAACACATTGAAAAAGATGCCGCGCTTGAGCGCAGATTTCAGCCGATTGTGGTTGAGGAGCCAAGCATAGAAGACAGCATCGCGATCCTTCGCGGTCTAAAAGAAAAATACGAGATGCATCACGGTTTGAAGATAAGCGATGACGCGATTATCGCCGCCGTTGACCTTTCCTCAAGGTATATAAGCGACCGCTTTCTGCCGGATAAGGCGGTAGATTTAATTGATGAGGCGGCCGCCGCGCGAAATTTGGAATCCGACAGCCTGCCGGCGGAAATTGATAAGATGCGCCGTGAAATCATGCGTCTGGAAATTGAAAAATCCGCTCTTCAGAGCGAGGCAACGGAAGAAGCGGAGAAACGGCTAAAGGAGATTGAAAAAAAATTGATAAAGCTGAAAACAGAAAACGACAAGCTCTCCGCCAAGTGGCACGCGGAAAAGCTCTCGGTAGAAAATTTGCACACGCTTCGGAAACGGACGGAAGATTTGAAACGGGAGGTGGAGGTCGCGGAACGGGAAGGAAATTTGGAAAGAGTGGCGCAGGTTCTCTACGGCGAGCTTCCAAAAACGGAACGCGAACTTCAGGCGCTTGAAAAAAGATACTTTGCCTCGCGAGAGGACAGGTTCATCAAAGAGTATGTGGACGCGGAGGATATTGCCTCCGTTGTTTCCAGCTGGACGGGAATTCCGATTGTAAAAATGCTGGAATCGGAGATAAAGAAGCTGGGAAGAATAGAAAAGGATTTAGGAAAACAAATTGTGGGGCAAAAAGAAGCGATTGAGGCCGTTTCAAGCGCCATTCGGAGATCGCGCGCCGGTCTTGCGGATAGTGAAAGACCACTTGCTTCCTTTATGTTTCTGGGACCGACGGGAGTTGGAAAAACCTATCTTGCGAAAGCGCTTGCGGAATTTATGTTTAATGATGAGAAGGCACTGATTCGGATAGACATGTCCGAATACATGGAGCGCCACGCCGTCTCTCGCTTGGTGGGCTCTCCTCCCGGATATATCGGCTTTGAGGAGGGGGGACAACTGACAGAGATTATTCGCCATCGTCCCTACAGCCTGATTCTCTTTGATGAGATTGAAAAAGCTCATCCAGAGGTGTTTAACATTCTTCTTCAGGTGCTGGATAACGGGCGTCTGACGGACGCAAAAGGAAAAACGGTAAACTTTAGAAACACCATCATCATTATGACCTCAAACGTCGGAGGCGAGTACTTGCGGGAAATGTCCTCTCTCGGCTTCGTGCATGAAGAAGAAACCGGCGAAAAAAGGGAGGAGAAGTTCAGGGAAAAGGTTATGGAAGCTCTAAAAGAAACCTTCAAGCCTGAATTCTTGAACCGTCTGGATGAGACAATCATCTTCAAACCTCTCACTCAGGCAAATATGGAAAAAATAGTTGAGCTGGAACTTGAGGAGGTGGAAAGTCGCCTCAAGTTAAAAGGAATTGAGCTTACGGTGCGCGATGAGGTCAAAAAATATCTGGCGGAGAACGGCTTTGACCCCGAATACGGCGCGAGACCGATAAAACGCCTCATTCAAAAGGTGATTGTGGATTCTCTTGCCGATAAGCTTATTCGCGGAGATGTTAAAGAAGGCCAAAAAGTTACTATCTCTATTAACGGGAGAACCAATCGAGTTGAGGTTGGCGTATAGAACCGCTCTTTTCGGAGGGGCGCTTCTCCTTATGTGGCAAACCCACCTTGCCTGGTGGGCGGTCTTGTTATTTCTCGGGGTTTCGTGGTGGGGGTATCAGACGCAGGCAATTGTAAAAACCGTGAAAAGCTCGTTTGTGATAACCGTGCTGGGCTCTATCCTCATCATTGGCGCGCTTCTCGGAAACGATGGAGGGTGGGGAAGGAGCTCCGTCATCATTCTTCTCATAGCCCTATATTATCTCCTTCTTGGTCTCTCCAATCTCATATTTGTGAGGAAGAGGCTGATATATGGAATAGCGCACACGGGGATTATATACGCGGGGCTAGTTGTTATACAGGAAGCGATAATGGGCTCTACAAAAGGGATATGGGTGGGAGATTTCGCAGTTTGGCTCTTCATTATGCTGATGATTAGGGAATCTATGGAATTTGAAAATATCTCGCCAAAGCAAAGCCTTATATTTGGAGGCGTGGGAGCCTTCATAACGGCAGAAATAGCATGGATGCTAAACTTTTTTCCGTTAACAAGCATACAATGGGGAGGCATTCTTGCTCTTTTTGTGGTAGCGTTGGAAAGAGCGCTAAAGGCAAGCGCAGAAGGAAGGCTAAACCTTAGGGAGGGACTAAAACAGGCTCTAATATTCACTTTCATCGCCCTAGTCATCTTGGCGACCGCGACTTGGGAGATATAACGAGAAAAAGCGAGAAAAATTGACCCAATCAACGTCAGTAAAGAGCTGTAACAAAACCTAAAAAACAGTAACACTCCTCACTGTTACTTCGTTATACTTAGTGCATCGGTAGAAAGAGAAAAGGATTCTGAACAGAAGGACTTGATTGTTCCAAAAAACGTGATATATTAGGGAAGTCTCGGGTCAGCCGACCGAGCTTAGTGTGAGGCTAAGCAATAAAGCATGATAATAAGTCCTGGGTAGTGACGGGTTCTATTTTGTCATTACCCCCCCCCTTGTTATTTTGTTATTGTAAGCCTCGCTCAAAGCGAGCCCTTTTTTTAGACCGTCATTCATTAGAAATTAGAAATTTTATTTATAGATACCAACCCCCTCTACTTCGGTTATTCAAAACCAAGAAAAAGAGGGAGCCGAAACATCAAACCAAAGGTCGAAAGCATATAAAAAAGTCAATAACAAGCGATAACACGCATATTGCCATAAAATACACGTCGTATTGATAGCAAATTTGCGCATATCGCAAATATAAACAAGAAAATGAGTAAGTTAACAAGAAAAGTCGCATCGGTTGGCCTCTCGCTCACTACAGCGATCTGGATTTCCGGTGTGGCGGCAATTGTGCCGACAGCTTCTGCGGCAACGATAGAAGAACTGCAGGCGCAAATTGCGCAACTTTTATTACAGATCACCGCTCTTCAGGTCCAGATTTCTGGAGGGGGCGCGGTAACAACTGGAGCATCAAGCTCATGCAACTTCACTCGCGACCTCACCGCGGGTTCCAAAGGTGCTGACGTAAAATGTCTCCAGCAAACCTTGAATGCCAATGGAAACAAGGTTGCTGAAACTGGAGCCGGTTCCCCAGGGAACGAGACCGAATACTTCGGTCCGGCAACCAGAAAGGCTTTGGCGGCATGGCAGGCGGCAAAGGGAATAAGCCCTGCGGTAGGATACTTCGGACCAAAAACCCGAACAGCCGTCGGATCCGCTGTCAGCCCAGTAGTCACACTTCCGGGAACAACCCCGACAACAGTGCCGGGAGTAATTGTTCCGGGAGAAGGAATCGCCATCGCTCCCGCGTCGGATAATCCGGCGGGACAGGCAATTCCGAAAGGAGCAAGTGGCGTCACTTTCCTGAAATTCACAGTTGCGGGAACCGGAACCGTGGATTCTCTCGTGTTCAAACGGGATGGAATCGGCGCGACTGGCGACTTCACCTCGGGAGGTATCTATCTCTATGAGGGAGCAACTCGTCTCACAAGCGGACGCACGTTAAATTCAACAACCCACGAGGTAACCTTCTTAAACCTCGGCATCAAAGTGGATAAGTCCGCAAGGAGCTTTACGCTTATTGCCGATGTCGCAGGAGGCGCGACGACTGGAAACAGAAACAGCTTTAAGCTTGCTTCCGCGACCGGAACTCCGACACCGACTGGAACGCTTATGGGCAACACGCTTGAAATCGCGGGTCAGACCGTGGGAGGACTTGATCCGACCTCGGGCGCGGGACCTGCGAATCCTCGCATTGGGCAGAAAGAGGCTCTCTTGCAGGAAATTATCCTGACAGCTTCCTCAACGGAAGATGTTGAACTTCGAAGAATTGCGGTTACCGAAACCGGAACCATCTCAAACGACAACCTCTCAAACTTTGTTTTGAAGGTAAACGATGTGGTGGTCGGAAAGGCGGCCTCAATCGGAGCGAAAGACTTGATTACCTTTACGCTTGACACGCCATACAAGATTGAAAAGGGTCAGCAAAGAACCTTTAAGGTCTACGGCGATATCAGCGGAAAGACTCGATCAAGCGACACAATCATCATTCGCTTTGACAGCGCGGCGGATATCTATGCCGTTGGAAAGAACTACGGATACCCCGTCCTGCCGACAATCGGAGCACTTGATGGGGATTCCGAAGCCGACACCCTCACTGTTCAGGGAGGAAGCGTAACCATTACCTTTAATGGCCCAATATCGGGAGACCTTTCTCTTCGCGGACAGGATATAACGGTGTATGACTTCACACTTGCTTCCCAGAACAATATTGAGATTAAAAATCTTCGCTTCCACGCGACGACAACAGGTATGGATGGTTCAGCGGAAGGCTTCATGGATATGAAGGTTTGGGACGCGGAAAAGAACGCCGTCCTGACAAGCGCGACGGATGTAACGACATCATCCGACGTAACCTATACCGACACGCTTACCCTAAACGCGGGCGAGTCAAAGAGGTACAAGGTAACGGTTGATGTTGACGCGGACAACGACGCGGGAGATACCATTTTGGTTTCTCTTCTCGCCTTCGTTGCCGGCGATATCAAGAATCTTGATAACAACACGAATGTCGCGCTCACCGACATAGTTCCGAGCGCGACTGTAAGCGGAAATACGCAAACTACCCAGGCTCCAACCATAACGATTCAGCTTGCCTCAACACCGTCTTCGCAGACGTATGTCCGAGGTACGCAAAACGTTTCGTTTGTTGGTTTCAGCTTCCGGGCGACTGGTGGCGACGTCAAGCTCACCAGCTTGAAAGTAACCTCCACCGCGACAACAGGATCGCTTGGGCAGGGAGAAATCTATAGCATCGCTCTCTATGACGGAGACACTCGCGTATCAGACGTTAAGTCTCTCGCGACCGACTCCTCGGTGACGTTCAGCAATCTGGGCCTCACAATCAAGAGTGGTGAGACAAAGACATTGGTAGTTAAGGGTTCCCTTGACTCGGGCGCGACTGCGACCGATATCTACACAATTTCTCTTCTTGGCGCGAACTCCACCTATGTCACGGCAACGGATATAGACGGAAACACCGCAACAGTCGCGGGTATCGCGGCAAACTCCGACAACTCAAAGGCAATCACCATAACGGATGTGGGAGATGTAACAGTTGTGGTAGCGCCTAACGACTCCGAGTCCGAGGCGGGAATTATCCTCGCGGGCACGGAATCGGTCTTGGGTAAGTTCAAATTCAGCGCGACGAATGAGGAGATGACCGTAAATAAGATGCAAATCTTGATCGTCTCATCCTCTTCGGCGACCGCGACTTCGTCAAACGCGACAGACGAAGTTCCGACCGTAAAGCTCTATGATGGGACAACCCAGATTGGAAACGCGGCAGGCTACCCAGTCACCGCCTCTGGCGCCTCATCAGGTGTAGTCTTCGTGGATGGCTTGGGTTGGAAAATTCCGAAAGACCTAAGTAAGACCCTAGTCTTAAAAGGTGTCTTGAGCACCATTGCGGCTGGAGCCGATACTGCGGCCTCTGTCTACGCAAGCATTACAGCGGCGGGCTTTGAATCTCAAGGCGCGACAGCGAAAGACTTGGCTATCACCGCGGCAATTGGTAATGAGAAGATTGTCTACAAGACAAAACCGACCATCACCTTGCCGACCCAGCCGGGCAACAAGCTTGGCTCGGGAGAAACCCCGGTCTTAAGATTCCGTATAGCGGCAGACGCGAAGGAAGATGTCTCATGGAAGAAGATATCTCTTAAGGTTTCCATGACCGGAGCAACGATGTCCGCGGTTGACGCGGCTCCAAGCACAACCGGAAACGTAAAGATCAAGGAGCTTACAGTAACGAACGGCAACTTGAATATCGTTTCCGCGTACAGCTCTCCGGGAACCGCCTCAAGCAGTCAGAACACGATTGTTGGCGGCTCAACGGGATACGTTTCGCTTATCCTGAACTCTGCAGAAACAATTGCCGCGGGAGCGTATAGGGATTACGAGGTATCTTTGAGCTTCGTGAACCTGGTCTCAACGGTTGGTGGAGCGTATGGAACCTTCCAACTTCACCTCCAGGAGACGGATAATGCGGCCGCGTCGGGATGGAGCGGCGTAGAAGGTATAGTTGGTGGGGCTGATGTAGCGACAGCAGACCACGAACCGTCCTTCATCTGGTCAGACAACTCGGCGACATCGCACTCCGAGAGCACGTACGACTGGAACAATGGACGCTACGTAAAGACCTTGCCGTCCGACCAAAAGACCGTCTCCAACTAACGCTGAAATTCTGTATTGAAGTAAAAGTCGCAAGGCAAAACCTAAAAGCCCCCGCTATGGCGGGGGTTTTGGGTTTTCGCGTTTATAAAACCGTAAATTACGGGAAAGGGATTGTTTTTTAGAGCAACAGACGCTTATAATGGGGAGATACAGAAATTACTAATTACTAATTTCTAACAAGAATCTTTAGCTATTGAAATTTGGAGTTTGATTAGAAATTAGATATTAGTAATTAGAAATTATTATGCTTCGTATAACAAAATACCTTCTTTTCGCTGTCGCTCTTACGCCTCTCATCACATTAAACCTTCCATTCGGAACAATCGTGTGGAAGCTCTTCTATATGAGAATTGTGATTGAACTTGCCGTACTTTTTTTCTGTATTCATATATTGCGGGGAGGGAAAATTGAGTTTCCGTGGCGCCACCCTATCGTTATTCTCCTCGGAGCATACACGCTTTCGCTTATTGTAAGCGCGGTCGGAGCCTTCTCTCCCTATCGGGCAGTGTGGGGAAATCTGGAGCGGGGAGAGGGGCTCATAACATGGTTTCATTACATTGCCTTCTTTTTCCTCATACTTATTGTGTGGAAAAAAGACGACTGGTTTAAAATGTTTCGGCTCTCTCTTCTTATAGGATTTGTTCTTATGGGATACGGAGCCCTTCAGTACTTTGAAGTAACCTACTTTCCACCCTTCCGCATCGCACCTTCCGAGAGAGCCATCTCTCTCGTAGGAAACGCGGCATTTTTTGCGACACACCTCGTCTTTCTTCTTATACTAGCTTCTCTTGTTCGCCTGCGCGCCAAAAAAACAGGAAGCAAAATATGGGAATATATTGCCGTTGGAAGTATGGTGTCGGCTATCGCAGTCATATTCATGACAGGCACGCGCGGAGCAATGTTGGGCATTGGAATCGGAGGAGTCGTGGCATTAGGGTACGTGTTTGGAGTAAATATAAGAAAAAAAGAAAAAAATGAAAAAAGAAAAGCGCTCGCCGCGGGAGCGATACTTTTCCTTCTTGGCGCGGGAACCCTATTGTTTGTGGCAACAAAAGAAGCGCCCGCGTGGAAGATTATTCCAAACGTGGAGCGTGTTTCTTCCATTCTATCAAGAGGAATTAAAGGAACCTCGGCGGAAACTCGCCTCATTATATGGAAGATGAGCTACGAGGCATGGAAAGAACGGCCAATACTTGGGTGGGGGCAGGAAAACAATCTCCCCGCGTTTACAAAGCACTTTAATCCACGGCTTGATAAGGGAGGAGAAACATGGTTTGACCGTTCTCATAACAATCTGATAGATATCGCGGTAACGCAGGGACTTCTTGGTCTCATAATTTACCTAAGTCTTATGGGAGCGATTGTGTGGTTTGCGATAGGACGAAGAAAAAACGAACTGCTTGAAAAAGGAAAGCCATATATACTATGGGGTCTTGTCGCGTATATCATTCAAAACCTCTTTCTCTTTGACCAGCCTCTCTCATATCTTTATCTTATAATTTTTGCGGGATTCCTGATCGCCTCAAGAGAAGCCGAAGTATTACGAGATCGTAACTCGTTAATGAGTTACGATCTCGTAAAAAGGGGACTCGCGGCGGGGGCATCTGTGCTTGCCGTATACGCAATCTACGCGTGGAATATAACTCCCTTTCTTCAAATACAGCGCGTGGAAGCCGCGAAGAAGACACCAAATCAGGAGGAAGTGTTGAGGCTTTTAGAGAAGGGATTTCGTCCATACAACTTCGCCCAGCATGACCTTAGGGCGCATATGGTTGACCATGAATATAGTTTTCAGCCGGAGATATTCACGAATCCCGGATTTGAGGAGCTTACGTCATTTCTTCTGGAATCCATTCAAGAGGCAAGAAAAAAGGATCCGGCGGATTCACGCATGCTTATTCGGGAAATAC
>MFKK01000014.1 GCA_001781035.1 Candidatus Jorgensenbacteria bacterium RIFCSPLOWO2_01_FULL_45_25b
AATGTGAATCCGACATGATGCCAAAGGTCGTCAGCAACAAAGACTGCACTATCTCGATCAGCGTCCGCACGCCAATCATATAATAGGAATACACCATCTTTGACAAACATACCGTACGCACTTGCCTTTACAACAATGCCATGATAATATGGCCCTTGTCTGGTCTTTATCCATGCAAATACGCTTCCAGTGGTGAGATTGGTGGAGCCAGCGGGCGGTTCTGAAAGCGCTACATAATCATTAATCCCATCAAAATCCATCGAACCACTCAACTTTCCACTTGTATTGAACAATGCTCCAATTGTTGTGCCGTTGTTATTATTGCCGCTCCAGTCGTACACGCCTGTTTGTGTTTTATTTTCTTTAACGGTATCATTATTAAAATGGAATAGCAGCACATTCCCACTCATATTCATTCCACGCACAAAATTTTCGGTTTCATTCGCTCCGAAATTCGGCAAATCCAATCCGTATTGAAATTCCGTCTTCCAGGAAATGTTCGTCCAGTTCTGTGTCTCGCCGGCGTCGAATACTTGCGACTCATACTGGCCGCGGTCGATGAATTGCCCTTTCTGCCTGCCATAGATTGTTTGTACTTCTTCAAATGATAACGAGCGATTCCAGATGGCGACCTCGTCGATTGAGCCGTTGAACTGACCGGAATCACCATCAAAATCTCCGATGAACAGATTTTCTGCGGTGGTTGCTATTGCGCCTGTTTTTGACGCTTGTCCGCCTAATGCTCCGTTTACGTAAAGCCTGAGATTATTTGTTGATGTAGTACTATCATATGTTCCAACGACATGATACCACAATCCTGCCACAAGTGTCTGATTTCCATAAGCGGTTGTATGACCTGTCACATTTTTAACTCTAAATGCAAAACCAGAAGACGCAGCATCATCTGACTTAAAGAGAAGATACGCACCATTGACTGGATTCTTTGAAACAATCGTCGGGTATTGTGTCGTGATAGTGCTAAACTTAACCCAAGCGGAAACCGTAATAGCAGAAGTAATGTCCAGCGATGCGCTGTCAACTACTGAAACATTGTCGTTCCCTCCGCTGAAGTTACCAGAGAATGTACCCAACTTTGAAGGTGTATTAGATAAACCACCGCCAAGCCATGTCCCATTATTCCCAGAACGACTCCAGTCATATAGATGAGTATTATTTTCTTTGGATAAACCCGTACTATCATTATTGAAATGGAATAACAAAACATTTCCACTCATATTGATGATACGGTCAAGATAATATTCAGTGCTCTGATTATTAGGCAACTCCTGCAGATAGTCGCTTGCATTCAGCTGCACAAATCCAGAGGTATTGAACTCCGTTCTATTATACCGTCCCGAATCAAACTGCGTCGAATTGGATGTGTTAAACACTGCTTCGATGCCGACGTCTTCCGATAACGCAACAGGTTCGGGCATCTGCTCCCCATCCGTCTGATTAAACGTTTGGTTAGTTTGCTCTGTTTCATTCTCAATCGGATCAATCGTCACAACCTCGTCTGAAGTATAATTAAACGCAGTAATAATCAGCAGCGCATCCCCTTCTAGAATTGCATGGAGCGAAACATTGCTATCCACATCAACACATGTCTCAGCACAATAACTCTCGAACGACGTCGCATTCAGTAGTCTGCTGTCAAGAACTATCTTATCGCCCAGATACAGCGTTGCGTTTCCATTCCCGCTGAACGATCCAGTCACGCGCATTGACGAGACGATTACTTGCTCTTCAAGTGTTGATGTTGACGATATAATCGCGCCCGTTTCGAGCACGGCAAATCCGGTGATGCCGTCCCCTAACAATGAAACCAGATAGAGCGATGCGAAGACTATCAGGACGAAAAGTATACCAATTTTCATCGCTCCGCGGCTCATGGTTTCACCTTGCGGAGATCGAACGCAATGTTTATATGTCGGAATACCACTAGTATCACATTCGTGGGATCAGGTGGTATTCTGAGCATGCTCAAGAGCCACCGGTGTTCATGCTGCCATTCTGTTGACTGGTGGTTCTTGACATATTGATTTTCACGATAGTCATTGTTAGGTGATACTATGAACGAATCATTGATTGTTAAACGGTTGGTAACGGTTGATCGGGAGTTGCATAATCTGCTTGACGAATTGCGCATGAAGCACCCGAAGATGTCTTTATCGCAGATTCGAAGGCTCATGAAGTCTGCATCTGATGAAGATCCAACGGTCATTGTGCGTAAAATGCGGAATAAAGAGTATGATCTATGAGGCTTGTTATTGATACGAGCGTCATTATTAAAGGCATGATTGCTCCACGGCGACGAAAGCAGGGCGCCCTTCTCGATGAGCAACTGCGTCTCCATAAGACCGCCGCTTCCATTCTTGATCGAGTATATGCAAGAAATGCTGAACTGATAATCCCCACGGTTGCTATCGTAGAAATCGCCGCAGTGAGTTCTCGCCTCACGGGCAAAAGTGAATATGGAAAAGAGGTTGCTCTCTTCGTCCGCAGTATATCCCAGATAATAACGGAGCGCACCATTCTCGGCGAGAGCATTGATATTGCTGCTGAAGCAGGCACGAGTGGATTCGACAGTGTTTTCATTGCATGCGCCCGTGTCACACAATCCCTCCTTGTTACCGATGATAAAAAGATGCATGAAGCTGCTCTTGCGCTTGGGGTCCAATCCAAACTGCTGCGAGAGATGTGAGACATTGAGATTATTCTGATTGTTTTTAACTAAAGCGACGCGGCTCATGGTTTCACCTTGCGGAGCAATAATCTGAGCTCGCGTGCGTTATCGCTGTTTTCAAAGGAAAAAAGCTTGAGATGTTTGACCTGATCGATATGAACGAGATCCATTGAGTTAAGTTGGTCGAGAATGCGGAGCGTAGTTGACGGTGGAATATTGGCGAGCTTTGCGCATTCGCGCAGATAGAGAACGTCTTTTGATTTGGCTAAAACACGCAGCACTGCAACTATCTTTGGATCGATGAGCTGCAGCACTACCTCTTTCATTAGACGAAAGGATACCGATTTTATTTATAAGTGTTCTGTTTTTGGAACAGTGTTTCATTTTTGGAACAGTGTTTCATTTTTGGAACGAATTGAGTTTAAATTCTATATTAATTTGAATTTTTTTGTGATTTTTAAAGAATGATCAAAGTAACCAAAGTTGTGTCCAAGAGCCGAAATATTTATATATTACAAAAGTAAACATATGTAGTATGTTTGTCTCGAACTCATCGACGTTGATATTGCTTGCAAAGATAACGTTGCTCCAGAAGTTTTTGGATAATGCCCCAAAAGTGATTATTCCGGAAGAAGTACGCAATGAAATAAGTATAGGCTCGTTTGATGCGCAGCTTATAGAAAGTGAGATAATCAAAGGAAGAATAAGTGTTGTTAACAGTGACAGCACATTAAAAAGAGAATTGATGGAACAATTTCGGCTTGATGTTGGCGAAGCTGCCGCGTTCACATTGTATAAACCGATACATCATGCGATATTAACAGATGATAGAGAACTGATTAAACTTTGCAAGATTCAGAGAATACCGTTTATTTGTGCGATGGCTATTGTCGTACGCTTAAACGAACAAAAAATAATTTCAAAACAACAGGCACTTGAAAAAATTGATCGATTGTTCGAAATTGGAAGATACTCGAAAGAAATTTATGAAATCTACAAGAAGGAGGTAAAATAGAATGGAAATACTCTCTGTGCGATTAGAACCTAAAGGATTAGAGGATTATGAAAGAATATTGAAGCTGCGAAAGTCTGCAATAATCAGAGAACTTGTCAAAGAAGGCAAGAAACATAAGGCCGTATATCTCTATAAAGAAAAAAAAGTGAGTCTTGGACTTGGCGCACGACTTGCTGGAGTAACGTTAAGTGAGTTTATCGATTTGCTTGGGGAGCATAATGTCGATCTTAATCTCACGCTTGAAGATGTTAAAGAGTCTCTTGAAACGGCACGAAAAACGTTAAGATGATGGTGATAAATAAAAAGGACAAGCAGCTGGAGATTTCTATTCGACAGCTGCAGCTTATGAAACGTGGGCTTTATAGTCTCAATACATATAAATTCAATAGAGAAGAACTGTACGAACGATAATTAAATGAATAACCTCATTCAAAAGAAGCCATGCTCACTCACTGCTTTGCATTTCTTGAAGGAATAAGCCCGACGAAAGAAAAGAAGCTGCATGACACAGGAATCCGTACATGGGATGACTTCCTTAAAAGTGAGCGCGTCAAAGGTATTTCAGCCACAAAAAAAAACGTACTATGACCGGCAGCTTCGGCTTGCGCAGGATGCGCTTGTTCATAAGAATCCGAATTATTTTGCCGAGTTATTGCCGCAGCGAGAGATGTGGAGACTCTATCCGCACTTTCGAGATGTTTGCTTTCTGGATATTGAAGCGGATTCGCGAGGTATTATTGTACTTACATTGTTTGACAAGTATGAAAGCAAGACGTTTGTACGGGGCGTGCACTTGGGGAAGGATACGGTTAATCAAGAGTTAGGGAAATATCAGTTGATTGTGACGTTCAACGGAAGTTCTTATGATTTGCCAAAACTCAAGAAGTTTGGAGTTGAGATTCATGTGCCGCACATCGACTTGAAGGCGCTGTGTCAGCGGCTGAAGTTGATTGGCGGGTTGAAAGAAGTTGAGATTCAGTTAGGAATACATCGACCGCAGCATTTACGTGGGAGCGCAACCGATGCGTGGCGGGCGTTTTGGGCGTCGGGTGATCGAGAGTATCTGGAGTTACTGGTGGCTTACAACGAGCAGGATGCAGTGAGCTTGTACCAGTTGATGGAGAAGTGTATGAAGATGGTTGCGGAGAAATAGGGATAAAGTTAGGACTTTTTCTTTGAGATTTATAATTATATTACGGCGGCAACAATATTGGCAGAGGTCGGTCATGCTGCTCAGAACTGCGAGTTCTGGCACATCAAGAAGCGCGGCTTCTTAATGTTCGCATGCCCTCCGCTCGCCTTCGGCTCGCTCCTCGCCAATGTTGCCGCACGAGAGTAACGAGTAACGATAACAACGTCAACCCCGTCATTGTCGTCTCTAACGTGCACACCTCCGTGGCGCCACGCGTGGTGTTCCACGCTAGTCACGTTCGGCTGATGCCTCGTGACAGAGCGAGGCGAATGCCGAGCGGAGGGCGGGAGGAACGAAGTGACGACTGACCGACTGCCGCCATGGAGGAGGTGTGCTTTTCTGAATAAGACTCAACAAAACACCTCAAAACGTTTAAATATCCTAATTATTTCCTCGTTAGCACACTAAAGAGGTGTACCATGAAAGATAATATGATCGGAAGCTGGGCGTTCATTATTGGCGTCGTTGCAGCTGTTGTTTTAGGTATTGGTTTAACCGCAGATTACAAGAAAGTGTTGATATAGATATTGTTCTTCCTTGGATTGGTTATAGGTATGTTAAATGTAACCGCGAAGGAAACACAGTCGTTTTTGACGGCAGGGACGTTACTTGCATTGATGTCGTTTTTAGGACTTCAAGTGGGCGTATTTACTGAAGCGCCGTTTGTTGTGAACATCCTCAATGGCATATTGACATTGTTCATTCCAGCGACGATTATTGTTGCGTTAAAAGCAGTCTATATGTTAGCGCAGGATTGAGTACGTAATTAGTCTAATGACTTTATCGCAATAATCTCCACGCAAAGTGCGCTTTGCTAGTCGCGTTCGGCAGCTGCCTCGCGACCTCCTCAATGGCAGCGATGCTTAGAGGCGAAGCCTCTTGCATCTCAAAATCCGGCAGGATTTTAAGACGAGTCGCGCGCGGCGCGCCCTCTTACGCTCTCTGTTGAGAGCTCCAGCGCGCCACGGGATTGTTAGAAATTACATCTTGACTACGTGCGTTCTTTACGAACTTTTTAGAATCTGACCAGGATGAACAACAATGCCAGCTTTTGTAATATTGAACATCATTGTTTTGTTGCTGTGCGAAGTGCCGCGCATTTTGAGAATTTCTAATGCGCGCTTGCGCTCGCCACGGGCTCTGAAATGGTATAATAAGATAATACTGTCTGCTTCAAACTCCAATGACGTGTTTAATAAGTCATCTTTGCGGGCAGCTGCCTGTGATGTCAATACCGCAGTACAGCCCCACTTGTTAATCAGCTCAAACAATGCAAGACCAGCTTCTTTTCTTGACAGCTCATCTTGGTAGAGCAAATAAAAAGATGTAACGGAATCAATAACTAAGCGGGTGACCTTTTTTTTGCTGATCAGCTGGTCAATCGTGCCGCCGCCTTCTTCAATCAGTGCTTTTACTTGCTCTGGGCTGTGTTCCAAATAGAAAAAATGCTTATCATTCTCATATTTCTCAAAATTCCAGCCGAACCCAGCCATGTCACCATAGAGTTTTTCCTTTTTTTCTTCAAACGTGAGATAGATACAGGATTCACCGAGTTTTAAGCCTTCGAGAAGGAATTGCATGGCAAAAATGGTCTTTCCTGAGCCTGCGCCGCCAGCGACAAGAGTGATACTCTTTTCTATCAAGCCGCCACCGATTAATGTGTCAAGATGATCGATGCCTGTTTTGATGCGAGTGACTTTAGTAGAACGTGTAGCACTCTTTTTGGGCTTTGCTTGCTTTACACGCTTTTTCATTCCTGAAGAGAAATACACCACCTATTTAAAATTAATGAGTCATATGCAATGCCAGTATAAACGAGAATGGCGAGAGAAGTGCAATTATCATCGGCAAGCCAAATGTAATGTTGCCAACCAGTGGAATTGAAAGTGATGCTAATAAGCTTGTTGCAAGCAGGAAATGCGGGATGCTGCATAAGAGGAGGATTGAAGCGATATTCATGCTTTTTGATTTGATCGTCGGGCTTGTGCCTGCATAGAAAATGTATGCTGCAGTCAGCAGCGCTGCGACAAGACCATATCCATGGACAAAACGGAGCACCAGTGTATCGCTTACGGTGAATAGCACAATCGTGAGGAGAATTGAAAGTGAGAGCAGTGATGTGTGTGTTGCTTTTTCTTTTGCCGGCCATTCCAGGCTGATTGGGAAACGGGCGAGATTGGATGCGCCAACCGCGACAGCGACTGCGCCAATAAGCTGAAGATAAATGCTCATTCTGCTGAACACATAGAAAATTGCCATACTTGCGAGATAGGTGACAAGCGGATAAAATTTTCGTTGTGCGAGTGTAACAGCAGCAAGCACATAGGATAATGCGGCAACCCACAGGAAGATTGTGTCCATCATGGAATTAAGGATTTTTTTAGGATTTATAAGGTGATTGGTCTAAGTCGCAT
>MFKK01000015.1 GCA_001781035.1 Candidatus Jorgensenbacteria bacterium RIFCSPLOWO2_01_FULL_45_25b
GGCACGGGAAGCCCCGCCGTAATGCAAAGATTTTCAACTACGTTATACAACTCCCGATGCGACTCGCGCGTAACAGGCTTCGCGCGCGCCATAGAAAGCACAATCTTATCCGAATACCAGTATCCCAAAACATTCATAATCAAACTGAATATAACCGCGATATACAAAATTGAAGAATCCCCGAATGCCTGCGAAAACACCCATCCCGCGCCCATTACGACAACAAAAAATACCGTAAAGAGCGCCCACGTTTTGCGAATATTAGAATCTCTATGCGTATATAGGTTTACCACAAAAAATTTCTAAATCCTAATTTCTAATCTCTAAATAAATTCAAAATTCAAATGTTAAAAACGTTTTTAAATTTTGATATTTGAGATTGTTTAGAGATTAGGGCTTAGAGTTTAGAATTTTACCGAGATGGGCTCCTTTTCCGCTTCATTGGGAATATCAAAAAATTCCTTCTTCTTAAACTTAAACGAAGAAGCGATAATGTTTGACGGAAAAGAATCAATCTTCGTATTAAGCTCCATTACGTTCGTGTTGTAAAACCTCCGCGCCGCCTGGATTTTATTCTCCGTATCAGCAAGCTCTCTCTGCAACTCCAAAAAATTTGTGTTCGCCTTCAGGTCGGGATAATTCTCCGCGACCGCGAAAAGCGTCTTCAACGTTCCTGTGAGAACATTATCCGCCTTGCTCTTTCCCTGAATACTCTGCGCTCCCATCGCCTGCGTCCGCGCCGTCGTAACCGACTCCAACACCCCCTTCTCGTGCGCCATATACCCCTTCACCATCTCAACCAGATTCGGAATTAAATCAAACCGCCTTTTAAGCTGAACTTCTATGTCCGACTCCGCTTCATCGCTCCTGTTTCGCAAACGAATAAATCCGTTATATGCGGTTACAAACCATAATATAACAACTCCTGCAACTCCCAAAAAAACGATAAAAATAATATTCATTTTTTTATATTTACAATTAACGCCTTAGACCTTTCAAGAAAGAATACCAGAAAAACTGCAAAAGTAAACATCAAAAATCCCCCCAACATTTATTGGAAGGATTTCTGAATCCTAGCGCCTAGCACCTAAAGCCTAACGCCTAACCTAGTAATCCTCCATTCCGGGCATTCCGCCTCCTCCGCGCTCCTCCTTCTTTTCCGGAATGTTTGTGACGGCGGCGCCAATCGTAAGATAATTGCTCGCGACCGAAACCGCGTTTACAAACGCCGTCTTCACAACCTTCAGAGGGTCAACGATACCAGCCTCTTTCAAATCAGCGATTCCATTTGTAATCGCGTTGAATCCAAGCCATCGCTCCTTCCCGCCGGCTTTTTTCGTTTTTAACTGGGGAAGAACGGAGCTCGGAGACTCTCCGCTATTCGCGACAATTGCCGCGATTGGAGTCTCAAGCGCCCGACGCAAAATCGCCATCGCGGACTCCTGAACCATATTCCCGTTCTCCTTTTCACCCTCAAGCGCGAGTGAAACATTCAAAAACGCGATGCCTCCTCCCGGCACAATACCCTCCTCCATGGCGGCGCGCGTCGCGGCAACCGCGTCTTCAACTCTTTGTTTCAATTCTTTCTGCGCGGACTCAATCGGAGCGCCAACCTTAATGACGGCAACTCCTCCCGCGAGCTTACCAAGTCGTTCCTGCAACTTCTCCTTGTCAAAATCGGATGTCGTCTTCTGAATCTGCGCCTTAATCTGCGCCACTCTCTTCTCAATTTCCTCCTTATTTCCCTTTCCGGCGACAATCGTCGTGTCGTCCTTCGTCGCGACAACCCGATGCGCGTGTCCCAAATCCTGAACGGTAACGCTCTCAAGCTTCCGTCCGATCTCTTTAGAAATAAATTGCCCGCCGGTAACAACCGCGATGTCCTGCAACATCTCCTTTCTTCGGTCGCCAAATCCGGGCGCCTTCACTCCGAGAACGCTAATCACTCCGCGCAACTTATTTACCACAAGCGTCGCGAGAGCCTCGCCCTCCAAATCATCCGCGATAATAACAAGCTCCTTCTTTCCGCTCTGCACCACCTTCTCTAAAAGAGGGAGGAGGTCGTTGATGGAAGAAACCTTCTCGTCCGTAATCAAAATATATGGGTCATCAAGCACGGCCTCCATCCGCTCTTGATTCGTAATCATGTAGGGAGAAACATACCCCCTATCAAATTGCAATCCTTCCACAAGCTCGTGCGAATTGCCGATCGTGTTGGAATCCTCAACGGTAACAACCCCGTCGCGCCCGATCTTCTCCATCACCGTCGCGATGAGAGAGCCTATCTCGGCATCCTTTGATGAAAGAGTCGCGACCTCGCGAATCTTCTTATTGTCATTGATAATCTCTCTCTGTTCCTCAAGCTTCTTTACGATATCCGCGCTGGACTTCTTCAACTCTTCGGAAAGTTGAATAACATTAAATCCCTTCTCCTTAATCGCCTTCTCTCCCTCCTCAATCATCGCGTGCGCCAACACAACCGATGTGGTCGTTCCGTCGCCCACGTTGTCATTCGTCTTGTCCGCGACCTGTTTGATAAAATCGGCTCCCAAATTCTCATACTTTCCCTCAAGCTCAATTTCCTTCGCGACCGTAACGCCGTCAAACGTTACTTGCGGCGCCCCATATCCCTTCTCAATCACAACTGCCCGCCCGCGGGGCCCGAGGGTCATCTTCACGGCTTCCGCAAGCTTATCAATTCCCTTCTTCATTGCCTGCCTCGCCTCTTCGTTAAATAAAATTTTCTTAGCCATAATTCAATAAAACTCTAAATCCTAATTTCTAATCTCTAAACAATCTCAATCTGTCAGATGACGGACAAAATATAAAACACGTTTTCCCGTCTTTGATACTTGAGTTTTGAATTTGTTTAGAATTTAGGGTTTAGAGATTAGAGCTTGCGTACTCAAAAAATTTATTTTTCGATTACGCCTAGCACGTCATCCTCATCCACCAAATACATCTCTTTGTTTTCGACCTTCATTTTATCGTCCTCCGACCACGGCTTCTTAAAAAGAACGCGGTCTCCGACCTTAACCGAAAGAGCCGTCCGTTCGCCCTTCTCATTCATCTTTCCGGGACCAACGGCGACAATCTCGCCCTGAATATGCTTGGTCTTATCAACCGTATCGGGAAGAATAATTCCCGAAGCGGTAACCGCCTGCTCCTCAAGAGGCGCGACCAGCAATCTGTTTGATAGTGGCTGTAGTTTCATATAAATAAATTCGTTTGTTCGCAACAGATTCGCCTGCCCCGTGGGAGCAAAGCGATTTTGCGGGGTTATTCTCTGACTTCTACTAGCAGTGACGACCTTTATCTGCTAATCACATGATTGAGTATATAAAAGAACATTTGACCCTGTCAAGAAGACGGCGTATCATTAAACACGGAAACATAACCACACGCGATGAGTGCTCGTCGACCCATTAGGTCGACGAGTCTTTTTTTATCCTCATTTCCCATTTCGTCGTTTCGTACAATCAATTAATTTCCTTGTATTTCTATGAATTTCACCCCGCCATGGCGGGGTTTATTTCTACTGTATTTCCGTATATTTCTACCCTATACTTCCCTCATGACCCTTCCATATCCCAAACACAGAACGCTCTCCCCGAATGAGGAAAAACTCATCCAAAAAGCCTATGAATATACGGTCTCGGCGCACCAGGGGCAAATGAGAAAGTCCGGCGAGCCCTACGCGAATCACTGCTTGGAAACCGCGAAAACGATTGCCGAATGGAAGCTTGATACGGAAGTAATCGTGGCGGCGCTTCTCCACGACACCGTGGAAGATACCTCAAAAACTCTTGAGGAAGTTAAAAAAGAATTCGGCGAAGAAATTGCCTTCCTTGTTGATGGAGTCACAAAACTCGGCCACTTCAAATATCGGGAACAAAACAAAGAATGGGCGTTAGAAAAAAACAGGTCGGAAAATTTCAGAAAATTGATTCTCGCCTTAAGCGAAGACATTCGCGTGGTATTTATTAAACTCGCCGACCGCCTCCATAACATGAAAACGCTCTCCTTTCTCCCGTCGGAAAAACAAAAACGAATCGCTCTTGAAACCTACGACGTGTACGCCTCGCTCGCCTACCGCCTTGGCATGACAAAACTCGCGGGAGAAATGGAAGATCTTTCTCTGCCCTACCTTCATCCGGAAGATTACAAGTGGCTTCTTGAACACGTCCCGGAACAATTTGAGGAACGAGAGGAGTACCTGAAGAAAGTAAAGGAAAAACTTGAAAAACACCTGCGGGAAAACAACATATCCGCGGTCTCCGTAAGTTTCCGCGCGAAAAGATACAGCAGTATTTACAAAAAATTAAAAAAATATGAGATGAATCTGGATCAAATTTATGACCTCGTCGCCATGCGCGTTATCGTACAAACAACGGAGGATTGCTACAAAACCCTCGGGCTAATCCACGAACTATGGAAGCCTCTCCCGGGAAAAATTAAAGATTATATCGCCCTTCCAAAACCAAACAATTACCGAAGCATTCATACCACCGTCTTCTGCGAGGAGGATAAAATTACCGAATTTCAAATCCGAACCAACAAAATGAACGAGGAGGCGGAACACGGCATCGCCGCGCATTGGGCGTACGAGCTGAAAAAAGAATCAAAATCATACGCAAACCGAAAAGCCGTCTTCGCCGACAAAAAGGAAATCGCGTGGATAAAGCAGTTAAAGAACTGGCAGGAAAAAGAAGGGCAATCGGAAGAAGAATTTTTTGACGCGCTTAAAATTGACTTCTTCAAAGACCGCATCTTCGCCGTAACGCCGAAAGGAGACGTGATAGACCTGCCACATGGCGCGACACCGATTGATTTCGCCTACCATATCCATAGCGGAGTCGGCAATCAAGCGGTAGGCGCGAAAGTAAACGGAAAAATCGCTCCCCTTAGTCGCGAACTCAAGTCGGGAGACATTGTGGAAATCATGATTCAAAAAGGAAAAAAACCCTCCGAGGACTGGCTAAAATTCACAAAGACCACAATCGCCCGCGATCACATCAAGTCGGAACTCCGCAAAGGAAGCCTCCTTCATCGCTTTAACTTAAAAAAGAAAAATTAACCCCCGTTAGAAGTTATGGCTACCTCTAACGGGGTTGACAAAAAACCAGCGCAATAGGCAGAATACTCTAAGATTGGAGACATAGAATGTGGAATACAAAGTGGACGTTGAGCCACCAAACCACATTGGAACGCGGACAAATCTTCTTCGTAACTCGGGAAGGAGTTGATAAAGCAATCTGCTTTCCCGAAGAAACGATGAGGAGCAAACTTCTCGTCGCAGCCGTTTGCCGATACGTCCACCCCTCGGTAGAAATATCGGCAATAATGGAAAAACAACACGCCAGTTTCATCAGAGGAACGGCCAATCTTGGCCGTTTCCTCACCGAGTAACAAGACCGTCCCACTTCCAGGGGACGGTCTCACTATTTTTTTACTTTACGACAAGTAAAACATCAAAAAAACCAAACGTGGTTTATAAAAAAAATCAAACGTAGTTTCCGAACAGATTTTGAAAAGTAACACAATTAAAAAGAATGTTCGCGATACGTTCCGTACGGGATGTCTGCTTTGTGATCCTGATATTAGTGGAATTCTTCGGGGTCTCACGGGCGTGGCGAGCTAGGCCTCCCGCGAAAGCAGGAGGTATATCTTCTTGCGTATTATAATATCATATGATATTATAGCATCATTATGAGCACCATATCAGTTCCATTACAACCCGAGCTTGAGGTCTCCGTTGATGAGCTCGTAAAGTCCGGATACGGATCAAGCAAAGCCGATGTTATTCGGCGCGCTCTCGTCCGCGCGATAGAGGAAGAGGCCGTTCAGTCCGTACTCCGCGCGGAGAAAGAAATCAAGGAGGGAAAGGGTCTCAAGGGAAATCTGCGAGAGCTGGCAAAAAAAATCAAGTAGTTCATGATTACCCTTGTTTATGCTCCGGGATTTATAAGGAAGTTCAAGAAATTGGACACAGGTCTTCAGGATGAAATTATAGAAAAATTGGGGTTGTTTAAAAATGAAGCGAATCACGAGAAGTTGAAAGTTCATAAATTAAAAGGAGTTCTTAAAAACTGCCACAGCTTTTCAGTTAATTACAAATTTAGAGTAGTGTTTTCTTACGGCTCAAAAAACGATGTGCATATTCTTTCGGTCGGGAATCATGAAATATATGAATAAAAAAATAATATTTTCCTCATCCAAAGCGAAAGATATCGCTTTTGAAAGCGCTCTTTATATTCAATGAGTGAGGAAGCTACGTTTGGTTTTTCAACCTAACGAATCACTTTTTTCCCCACGTACTTCCTCAAAACCTTCGGCACCTCCACAAAACCTTCTTTCGTTTGATAGTTTTCAATAATCGCGATAATCGTCCTTCCAATCGCGAACGCGGTCGCGTTTAAGGCGTGCATATGTCGCGTCTCCCCGCTCCTCATTCTATATCGCGCCTGAATGCCTCGCGTCTGAAAATCAGTTGTGTTGGAGCAAGAATTTGTCTCGCGATAGGCGTTTTGTCCAGGCAACCAAGCCTCAATATCCGACTGGCGCGCGTCCGTCCATCCCATATCTCCCGTGCAAATCTCCAACACTCGATAGGGAATCTCAAGCGCCTTCCACAACTTCTCCTGCAAATCGGAAAGAAAATGAAACTCCCTATCCGATTCCTCCGTAGTCGTGAAAGAAATCATTTCTACCTTATCAAACTGGTGAACGCGTAAAATCCCTTTTGTGTCTTTCCCGTATGACCCCGCCTCTCTCCGAAACGCGGATGAAAAACCGACATACCGAATCGGAAGCTCGCTCTCTTCTCGCGTCTCATCCATCTGCAGAGGAATAAGCGTATGCTCCGCGGTACCGACCAAATACTTCTCATCTTTCTCTATAAAAAATCTCTCCTCCCTCTGGTCTGCCGCGAGCCGTCCGATTCCCTCATACACTTCGGGCTTAATCATCACCGGCGGAATCGCCGGATAAAAACCCTCCTTGCGAAGCGTCTTGATAGCAAAATCAACAAGCGCCAATTCCAGCATCGCTCCGTCTCCCAGCAAATATCCAAACCTGCTTCCCGTTACCTCTGCGGCCTTCTTCACGTTAATAATCCCCAACTGCTCCGCGAGAGTTAGATAGTCCTTGGGCAAAAATCCCTCCTTTTGAAAATTCCGCCTCCTTCCAACTTCGCGAAGAACCTTATTTTCCGTCTCATTCTTCCCAACCAAAACATCCTCAAAAGGAATGTTGGGAATGTTGTTCAAAATCCCATTTCGTTCATCCTGAACAATTCTTTCCTCTCCCGAAAGATTCTGAATCTTCGTCTTCAACGCCTTCGCCTCCTCAATAAGTCCGACATCCCGCTCCTTACTCAAACGAGCGGTAATCTCATTCTGTCTTGACCGTAAACCATCAAGCTCGGTTATAATCTCCCTCCACTTCTTGTCGCGCGCCAAAAACTCATCCACCCGTTTCGGGTCAATACGCTTCTTTTTGATTCCTTCCCGAACCTTGTCGGGATTGTTTCGTATGAATTGAATGTCTAACATAAAAATCTCTAATCTCTAAACCCTAATCTCTAAACAATCTCAAATATCAAAAAATAAAAAGAGAAAGCGTTTTTGAGTTTTGTCCGTCAGCTGACAAATTGACATTGTTTAGAAATTAGAAATTAGGATTTAGAAATTATTGAGGAATGAAATTCCTCAGGTTTATACGCCTTCATCACCCTCACTTCAATCCGAAGCCCATTTTCCCGAACATATTCCTCAAGCGCCTCTTTCAGAGCAACCTGATCATATCCTAATGCTATAATATCCGGCTTTATTTTTCCAATCACTTCCCACCTCCCAATTTCAGCATCGCCCTCCACCACCTCATCCATCAACCCTGTCTCCATAAGTTCCTTAATCCTTAATCCTTGCTCCTTTCGAGACTTTCTGCCTTTAAGTTTTTCCACAACCTCATCTCTCGCCACCACAACAATAAGCCGCACACTATCATCCGCGTTCATCTGCGCATCATCTGCGCGAATCTGCATCTGGCGCGCCTGCCTCAAAAACGCCCGATGCCCCTCGTGTAAACCGTCAAATGTCCCAAAAACTAAAACTCGCCTTTTCATACGTTTTATGGTATCTTATACCCATGATTCAGATTAATGCAAAAAAAGAAAAAATGATTCAGAACATCGCGAAAGCGCACCGCCTCCGTTTGCTTTTTTTGTTTGGTTCACAGGTGAGCGGCAAAACCCATAAAGAAAGTGATTTTGACTTTGGCTTTATCGCAAACCGAACCCTATCGCCCGCAGAAGAAGGTCGTCTCATAGGAAACCTTATGCCAATTGCCGAAGTAAACGACGAACGACTTATTAACCTTGTAAACTTTCAAGGCGCAAATCCTCTGCTACGTCGCGCGGCGGGAGAAAACGCGGAACTTCTCTACGAAAAGGAATCCGGTATGTTTGCCGAATTTCAGGCATACGCATTTAAGTCCTACATAGAAACCCTTCCGCTTTTCCGGTTAAAAGCCGAGCGGATGGGCATTTCAACGCCATGACTCTGAACCACACCCTTATTCTCAAAAAACTGGAACTCATAGACCAATACGAAAAGCAGTTGGCGGATTTTTTGAAATCCGCGGATGCCGACATTTTATCTTCTCCTGAAAAATATCTTGCCACTGAACGCGCCTTCCAACTGCTTGTAGATGCCATGCTCGACGTAAACCAACACATCATCCGCGAACAAAATCTTGCCATCCCCGACGATCTGCAAAGCACTTTCTATCCATTGGGAAAAACGGGTATCTTGCCGCAAAGTTTTGCCGAAACACTTGCGCCTATTGTGGGCGTTCGCAACCGTCTTGTGCATCAATACGAAAAAATCGACAAAACCCTTTTCCTGAAAAACCTCCGCAAAAACTTCTCTCAATTCGACAAATACCAAAAACACATCAAAAAATTCCTCACTTCTTCGGCCTCAAGTTCGTAAAACTAATCACCTCCCGAATTGAATTCGTATCGGTAAGAAGCGCGGCAAGCCGGTCAATGCCGATTCCAACTCCCGCGGCAGGCGGCATCCCATACTCAATCGCTTCCAAAAACTCCTCGTCCATGCGCGATGCCTCCTCGTCTCCCGCCCGATGCCTCCTCTCCTGCTCCTCCATGCGCTCCCTCTGGTCAATCGGGTCATTCAGTTCGGAAAAAATATTCGCGAATTCGCTCCCCGCGATTAAAAGCTGAGCGCGCTCCGTAATCTCCGGGTCATCGTCCCGCGCCTTGGTAAGAGGAGAAATTTCTTTCGGATAATCCACCACATATACCGGATCAATCAAATTCGGACGCACCTTCTTTTTAAATACCTCGTCAATTTCTTCGGTCTTCAATTTCCGCACGTCCTTGCCCGCGTATTCTTTAATAAGCTCCGCGTACTTTTTGCGCGGCCACGGCCTGAAAAATCCCTTAAGCTCCTTTCCGCGAAAACGAACCTCGGAAATCCCCGCGCGCTTCGCAATCTCCTTCAACCACCGCTCCACGGCCTCCATCATCATCTCATAATCCCAGTAAGCCGCGTAAAGCTCGATCATGGTAAATTCCGGATAATGATCGCGGTCAACGCCCTCGTTCCGAAAGTCCTTGGCAATTTCAAAAATCTTCTCAAAACCGCCGACAAGCAAACGCTTCAAATAAAGCTCAGGCGCGACTCGCAAAAATATATCCGTGTCCAGCGCGTTAAAATGCGTCTGAAATGGCCGCGCCAAAGCCCCTCCCGGAATCGGCTGTAAAATAGGGGTCTCAACCTCCAAAAACCCGTCCTTGTGGAGAAGCTCCCGAAGCACGGCAGTAATCTGAAAACGCGCGTCCATTGCCTTCTTTGATTCGGGATTAAAAATGAAATCCAAATACCTCTTGCGATGGCGCTCCTCCTCATCCGAAATACCGTAAAAAGAAGACGGCCACGGACGAACGCACTTCGTAAGCATTCGTATCTCACTCGCCAAAACGCTTTTCTCTCCCTTTTTTGTCGTAAAAAGTTTGCCGGTAATTTCAACAAAATCTCCAAAATCAAACAATTCCTTCTTGTCCTCAAAATCTTTTGTCTCTTCCGCTTTCAGCACGAACTGAAATTTCCCGCTCTCATCAAAAAAATCGCCGAACAAAATCCCACCCTGCCCGCGAAGCGAGGTAACGCGCCCGACAAGAGCAACCTTCTCCTCTGATTTCTCTAACACAGAAAAATTCCGAAGCGCCTCGCCTATCGTATGCGTCCTCTCCGAACGCGCGGGAAACGCCGAACCAAATTTATTTTGGTAAGCCTCCAGCTTCTTTTTTCTGTCTTCTATAAGATCCTGAAGCATATTCAAAATACATATTCTAGAGCCTAAAGCCTAAGGCCTAAAGCCTAATGTCATTCAATCCTCATTATCTCATATCTTATAACCCCCTTGAAAGTCGTAACCTCTATCGCCTCTCCGGCTCTCCTCCCTAAAAGCGTCCTTCCAACCGGAGACTCATTGGAAATAAGCCCGAGAGAAGGCTGGGCTTCATTTGACCCGACAATGGTATACCGAACCGTCTCATTATTTTTTTTGAGTTGAACGTGAGAACCAACCGTAATACGGTCGGAAGAAACTTTGGAAGCGATAATCTGGCAATGCTTTAAAAGGTCATCAAGCTCGCGGATTCTCCTTTCAAGCGAAGCTTGCGCGTCGCGCGTTTCCTGATACTCGGAGTTTTCAGAAAGATCTCCTAAAGATTTCGCGTGCTTAAGCCTCAACGCGACATCATGTCTTCCCTCGTCCTTCAAACGCTGAAGCTCCCGCGTAAGCTCGTCATACCGTTCTTTTGTAAGATATTGCGCCATAAAAATAAAAAACACTTGACCTTGAACACGTAACATGTGCCTTATCAACTGTCAGGTGTCAAATGTCAATTGTCAGATGTCTTGATACGATGTTCATAATACCATAAGAAAACGTCTCTGGCTACAGGCACGACATTTAAGCTTCCCTCCTTCGCGTCCTCAACAAGAATAAGAATCGCAATCTCCGGCTTCGCGGATTCGTCTTCGGATGTATTTGTAGATTCGGATGATTCGTAGGCTTGTGGTGAGATTGTCGAATCCATTCGGAGCGGTACCCGTCCATACCCGACAAAAAACGCGTTCGTCTTGCTGTTATTCTGAACCTGCGCGCTTCCCGTCTTTCCCGCGATAGTCATAGGAATGTCCCGCAAAGCGTAAGAAGTGCCATAAGGCTCCCGAACCCCGTCCAACATTCCCTGCTCAACATAATAAAGAGTGTCTTTAATTTCTTCGCCCAAATCCTTAATAACAATAGGAGAACTCTCCTCAACAACCCTTCCTTCGGCGGTATGAATCTGTTTCATGATTCTTGGTTGATAAAACTTCCCGCGCGCCGCGATTGAACTGATATAGCTTAAAAGCTCAATCGGCGTAATCAGCAAGTCTCCCTGCCCGATACTCACATTATATGTATCTCCCAAAAGCCAGTTGCGTCCCGCGACTCTTTTCTTCCAGGAAGGGTCGGGTAGAAAACCCGTCTCCTCCTGCGGAAGGTCAATACCGGTCTTTTTGTCCAAACGAAACTCCTGCCACCACTTCTTCAACCGCGCGATTCCCAAACCTGCCTGCGCTTGAAAACCGCCTCCAATCTCATAAAAATATACGTTGCTGGACCGCGCAAGAGCGGAACGAACATCAACCCATCCGTGCGCCCTCCAATCCTTAAATATGCTGGGATTCGCGGGAAAAAATGGATTAGGAACCTCCAAATATCCCGCGGAAAAAATCTTTGCTTCGGGACGTATCACTCCCTCATAAAGCGCGGCGGTAGCGTGAAGTGGTTTAATAGTGGAAGCCGGATTATAAAGCCCGCTCACGGCTCTCGTAAACAGAGTCTTATCGCGATCATTCAAATAAGTTGCGATTTCATCCGTGTTAAATCCGGGAACCCCAAAAAGAGCGAGCACCTCGCCGTTTGAAGGATTAAGAGCGATACCAACCCCAACCCTCCTCCCCAAACGAACAAGTTCTTCCTGAAGACGGTTATAAAAATATTCTTGAAACTCTCCGTCAATATACGTCTCCAAATAATTTCCTTTTCTCGGCAAATCCACCACTCTGGTATCAACAACTCGTCCCAAAGAATCCCGCACATCCGCCTGAACGCCGTTCTCGCCACGAAGATACTCGTCATAATATTTCTCCAGCCCCGTCTTTCCAATCTGGTCATCTTCCATACTCTCTTCTGTATTTTGCAACTCGCCGTCACTCAAAAAACCGGTATACCCAATAAGATGGGAAAACACAAAAGGCTTGCTGTGCGTCCGCCGAAAGCCCTCCTCCAAAAACACCCCCGTCAAAGAAAGGGTTGATATGGAAACAAGAGAATCATCTTTTAAATCTTCCGCGAGAAGAATCTTGTCGTCGTAAAATTGCTTCTTTTTCGCGACAAGAGAACGTAAAGAATCAAGGTCGGAATGAAAAAATTCGGAAATTTCCCGCAACACGCGCTCGCGTTCCGCGGAGTCCTCCGGCAACTCCTTAGGGATTAAAAATACGCGAAAGCTCTTCTCATTTTGGGTAAGCGGCTTCCCAAACCGGTCGCGAACAGTCCCGCGTTCGGCCTGCACGACGCGAAGATTTTTTATATTTTGAGAGGCGCGCCTGCCGTACGCCTGATGCTCAAAAACTCCGATTTTTACAACCTGAAAAAGAACGGCAAACACAACAATACAAGAAAGAACGCGAACGGCGCGAAAAATATGCGGAGCAAGAGGTAGTTCAAGCAAATCTTCAGAAGTATCCCTGTCTGAAAGAATATCCTCAAATGAAAATCCCGACTTTCTCATACGCGTTGCGCAACAAAATTTCTAGAGTGAAACATAACCTGAAAAACGCTTTTTCTCTTGAGAAAAAAATGCAAAGCCAATCAAAAGACAAAGCAATAAGTCATACAAAAACTCAAGAGCATAAAGAGAAAAAAGCTCTCTGGACAAATAAGAAAAACTGGAAGCTCCGTAGAACAAAAGAAAAAGAAGGAGAAAGGTAAGAAAAAAATCGGCAAAAAGAGTTCCCGTAAAAAACTTCTGCGCGAAAAAAAGGAAAAAGGAAAAAAAGACAAGAAGCGCCGTTTCAAAAAAGAAAAAACGCGAAAAAAAGAAAATCAAAAGAAGAAAAAAGATGAGAGAAAAAACAAAAAGAACCGACTGTCCGCGAACCGATAAAAACACGATAAAAAAAGAGAAAAGGATGAGTAAAAAATTCGGCTGTACTCTTCCAAAAACAAACACGTGAGAAATCTGAAGAGTAAAAAAGAAAAGGAAAAGAAAAACAAGTCCTAAAAATTTTATAACAAAAGAAAGAAACATAATTTAAGGAAATGAAGCAAGAACAAAAACACGATAAATGTCGTCCAATTCAAAAAACGGCCTCACAACGATTCGTGACCAGAAATTCTCGCCCCCCAATTCCGCCTTCTCCACAATTCCCAAGATTGTCCCATAGGGAAATTTTGGAGATGTGTTGATAACCAAATCTCCCTCTTCCACAAACGCGTATTTGGGCACAAGTTCAACATGAGGAGAAAGTCCGCCTTTTAATACTCCTCTAGCTGGCTCTTCTTCCCTCCTTTCCGTAAGAGGACGTTTGGGGTCCGGCTCTATAACGACACTACTTACCCATCTCGTGTCAAAAATCGTCTTAACCTCGCTTTGAGTGTCGCGAACGGAAGAAATTTCTCCAAGAAGAACGCGCGGAAAAGCAAAGACGGGGCTCCCCAAGCGAGCGCCATCGGAAGAACCAAACTCAATAACTAAAAGGCTCTTATCCTGATAAGGGTACAAAGAATACAGGGGAGCTGAAGTGTATTGTGAACCGGAAAGAACATCGTCTTTAGATAAAGCGCGATTCTTAAAAATCGCGACCTCATTACGAAGAAGGTCTCTCTCAACTTCAAGCTGAAGAGTCTTCTCATAACGAAAAGACTGGTCGGAAAATGAGCGGGCAAGCAGGCGCGCTCGCGAGAGAAAATCAAAAATCCGAGCGTGAAAAAACACAGCCCCAAAAACGGCAAAAAGCACAAAAACGAGCGCGAGATATGAACCAAAAGACCTCATAATGTCTCGTAAAAAAAAACGAAAGACAAGTGTACCAATTCTAGCTTCTATTTTCTAGATTCTAGTTTCTAGCCTACCCCTTCTTCCCTCCAAATCCGGGACTGGAAAATGTATTCAAAATCTGATGATACATTTCTAAGTGGTCGGTAATCATGCCAGCGCCACGGGCAACGCACCGAAGGGGGTCTTCCACAACCCGCACGCTTACTCCAATCTCCTTCTCAATTAAACTATCAATTCCGCGAAGCAAGCTTCCTCCCCCGCACATATAAATCCCGTTCTTATACACGTCTCCCACAAGCTCGGCGGGCGTTTCTTCAATTAAATCCTTAATACTCTCGGTAACAAATTTTAGAGAACGCGCGATCCAAATCCTAACCTGCGCGTCTTTCACGATAATCTCCTTCGGAAGGCCTGTTGAAACGTCTCTTCCCCGAACGGTAATCTCAAGCCGCTCTGATTGCGGAATAGCGGAAGCGACCGCGATTCTAATCTCCTCCGCGGTCGGTTCCCCGATATGCAATTTCAACTCCTCTCTGACCGCCTTGATAATTTCATTATTCAGATAATTTCCTCCAACCTTTAATCGGCGCGAAACAACAATTCCGTTCATCGCGACAATCGCCATATCCGTCGTACCGGCTCCCATGTCAACAACCAGATACGCGGTCGGCTGATAAATATCAAGTCCGCTTCCCAAAGCGGCAAGAAGCGGCTGTTCAACCAAATACACCTTTCCCGCCCCGGCCTCCTGAACCAAATCTTCAAACGACTTCCTCTCCACTTCGGTAAGGTTTGTGGGAACGCCAAGCACGACCTCGGTTACCCAGCTCCACGGCAAACTTTTATTCTTCAAAAGCCGTTGAATCATCTCCTTCGCCATATCAAAATCCGCGAGAATACCGTGCGCAACGGGATGAAGCGCGGTAATGTGCGTAGGCGTCCGCGACATCATTTTTTTCGCCTCCGTCCCAACCGCGATAATGCGATTCGTACGGTTATTAAAAGCGACAATGGAAGCCTCATCAATCACGATTCCCGCCCCCTTCAGATACACCTGTATGGTATCTGTCCCCAAATCAATGCCGACAATCTTCTTAAAATTCATTATGGTAAGAATAAAGAATAAGGAATAAAGAATCAAGGAATTTACTTTTACAAGACATTTAAAAAAAACCGAACTCCTAAAAACTAATATTTGGACGTCTGACGTCAAAAACATATAAAAGCCTATTACTTCTCATCCTTTTGTGATACACTTTATTTATGAGTTTTGAAAATTTTCCACAACCAGTTTCGGAACAAAACAATACCGAAGAAAAAGAACACCTTAAAGAACGCCTTCTTCCTCCAAAATCACTTCGGTACATTAGGCAGGCAAACGAACTCCTCCACACCGAACCCGGAGAAGATGGTCTCCCCGATCCGGAAAAACACTGGACAAAACTTTACGAAACCGTAAAGCCATGGGAAAGCGCGTTAGAACTTTCAGACAATATTCGCGAAGTCATACGCGAACGAATCGCGGAACGCATTTCCGGCATAAAAGAAGGGGCGCACACGATTCGGGAATTTTCCGATGAGGCGCTTTTAAACACGCTTACAAATAACTGGTTTGAGGAAGTAGAAAATGAGATGCGAGACAGCGAACAACCGCAAAGACGGGCTGTCTTGTTGGCGGTCATGGCGCATACCGTAAAACGAATGGAAACCGTCATATGGCAAAAAATCCTGCAACATGCCACCGAAGAAGATTTACAAAAACTCGCGCTCAATCCTTCAACAAGAGACCTTTGCATTGATGTGCTTCAAGCCTCATCAAAAATGGATGCTCTTTTTATCCGCTTTCTTGCGTATACCCAGCTCTCGGAAGAACCAGCAAAAGGAACAAAAGGTGTGGTGTTCTCAATCTCGGGCGAAAAACCGACGCTTCACACAATCGCGGAAATGTTTCCTCGAGAAGCGACGTATATTGAAAAAAGTTTTGGCTTTATCGCTGACGGAAAAAGCGCGGACGGCAAAGAAGCTCGGGACGCGTCCTGGAAAAATATGCCAGGCGGAGCAGTGTTTCAAGAATACGTAGAAACAATCGCGAAACTATTTCGTGAAAAAGATCCAAAAAACGCCGAAGCGCTTCAAAAAAGCGTTAGAAAAAAGCTCTATGGAGATCTTGTACGCTCCGATTTCCCCCTTCAGCTTACTCCTTCAGCTCAAGGCTACACAAAAGAACCTTATGTAGATCCTGAATTTACCCTTTCCATAGCAACTCCGGATTCAAAACAAGAAGACACGGTTTTCAAAAACATTCAAAGCGGAATGGCAGAAAGCTTGAGCGAACTAAGCGAAGGTTCCAAAAAATTTGCGAACCGCATGAAAAAAACAGAAACAAAAACGGTTGTCAGCATAGAATCTTTCGGAGCAGGCCTGCGATGCGCGGCAGTAGCGGATACCGATCCGGTAATCATTATGTTTCTCAATGAGCAAAGGAGAGCGTACGACAAAAATTTTCCTGAAATGATTTCCGAAAACATAGAAAACGGACCGTTCCAAAATAATTCAAGTCCAGAAACGCGCGGACGCATAGAACAAATGTCGCGGACGCTTACTCAAATGCACGAATTCGCTCACGACATATACTTTGACGGAACAAAAGAATCAAAACGGCTCGGAAAAGAACCTCTCACAACGATTGATGAGGTAAAATCTGAAATTGCGCTCCGCGCTCTCATCCCGTCTCTTCTTGAAAAACAAACGCTTGAAGGAACGCTTGATGAGTGGGCAGCCGCGTCGGTTACAAGCTCTTTGCAAATGCTAAAAGATCAGCCGGAAGGAGATGATTATTTCTCCGCCACAATATACACGCTCCAGCGCGCTCTTCGGGAAAAAGCAATCCAAATAAACGAGAACCGGATTGAAATCCTAGACGCTAAAAAGTACTTTGACGTCCAAAAAGAAGCGGCAAAAGAAGTTATCAGGCTCTTTGAAGATGAATCCGTAAACGAAACAAAAGCAAGAGGGTGGATGAAGAGAGAGCTGACGCCCGAGAAAGAAGTGATGCAACTTAAAAAACGTCTTGCTCAATCGCAATAATCTCAAACTTCGTTGCAAAACACTCTAGACCCACTGCGTAAAGATTTTTCCTGTTAAAACTCCTTAATTTCGGCTACGGCTTTGTGAAAATTTTTCGGAAGATACGCTCTTATATTCCTCAAAATTTTCACTTCGCCTCACTCGAAATTCTTGAGTTTTACCGACAGCGTAATCTTTACGCAGTGGGTCTTATAAACATTCTTGAACCACATCCGAAAGCTTTCGCAGTCTTGCGTCCATCTCATCTCTCTTCTTCACCTCAACGCTCTTTTTTTCAATCGTCTTTACACTGACCACAACGCGATAGGGCATTCCGAGAAGGTCGGCATCGTTTAATTTTTCTCCAGCCGACGCGTCGCGATCATCATACAAGACCTCAATTCCCTTCTTCTGAAGTTCCTCATACGCCTCATCCGCCACCTTCCGTACCCCCTCATCCTCTCCAAGCCGAATAAGATGAACACGAAATGGCGCGACACTCTCCGGCCATACAAGTCCCTTGTCATCGTGATGCACTTCGGCAATCGTCCCCAAAAGCCGGGTAAGCCCGATCCCATAACACCCCATAATCACCTCCTTCTCCTCTCCCTTCTCATCCTTAAACTTCAAACCAAAAGGGGAAGAATATTTTGTCTTGAGCTTAAAAACATTCCCAACCTCCACCGCCTTTTCTTCGCGCAAACTCGTATTCTTACATTCAGGACAGGATTTTCCAACATCCTCCAAAATCTCACGATTCACCGCAACGTCGCATTTGTCGCAAATATAAATCACATCCTCTCCTGCCATCGTAAGCGTCTGAAACTCGTGAGAATACTTTGAAAAGCTTCCGCCCGAAGCAAACGTTACATACGTAACATGCCCCAATCCAACCCTCTGAAAAATCTTTCTATACGCCTCTTTCGCTCTCTCATAATACCTGTCCAAATCCTCCTCGCTCGTGTGAAACGAATATAAATCCTTCATGGAAAATTCTCTGCCTCGCAAAAGACCCGACTTCGCCCGCTTCTCGTCCCGAAACTTCGTCTGAATCTGATACACGGCAACCGGAAAATCCTTGTACGACAAATTCTGTTTCTGAACCAAAGGAACCACAATCTCCTCATGCGTTGGCCCAAGCGCGTACTCAATCTTTGAGTAATAGCTCAAAAAACGGAAAAGAGAGTCATATGTCCCCCACCGCCCGGTCTTTTCCCAATTCTCCTTTGGATGAAGAGAGGGCATCAAAATCTCCTGCCCTCCAAACGCGTTCATCTCGTCCCGTATAATCGCCTCAATCTTCTGATGCGCCCGTAACCCCAAAGGAAGCAACGCGTACACTCCTGCCATAATCTTTTCCGTAAATCCCCCACGCACCAAAAGCTCGGCATTTTTTGATGTCTCATCTTTGGGCGCCTCCCTCCTTGTCCTCGTAAAAAGCTCTGATTGTCTCATATGACAAGTGTACCAATTCTAGCTTCTATTTTCTAGCTTCTATTTTCTAGATTCTAGTTTTTCGCCTACCCCTTCCTCAAATGTTCCATCGCGTACTCCACACTCGCCCCCGTCTTCTTGCCCGGATTGAAAATCCCAAGCGGGTCAAAAATCCTCTTCACCTCTTCAAACAACCCGTATATCTTCTCCCCATACATCATCTTCAAATACGGCGAACGGATAAGCCCGTCGTTATGCTCCGCGGTAATGGAACCGCCATATTGAACGACAAGCCGAAACACCTTCTCCGCGACAGGTTGAATCTTCGCCCGCTCCGACTCCTTCTTCATGTCCATCAAAGGAACAATGTGAAAATTGCCATTCCCGGCGTGCCCCGCGATATTCACCTTAATCTGATATTCCTTCAAAATCTTCAAAAGCTCCGGCAAAAACCGCGGAGTATCCTTCGGCAAAATACAGAAATCGTCAATAAAGGGAATTGTCCTCTTCCCGCGAACATGCTGGCGCAACAAATTAAAGCTCTCTCTCCGCATCACCCAATACTTATCCATCTCGCGTTTTTCATGCATCACGCGAAACAAAACGGGAAATGGCGAAAGCGCCTTTCGCGCGACCTCCACCTTCCGCGAAACTTCTTCCTCTGAATCTTCCGCAATCTGATAAAGCAAAATAAGTTTCGGCATGCCAAAAAGCTTCGCGCCCATCACAACCTCGGGCAAGAACCGCAAAGCGAAAGGAATAAACGAACTCCCCGCCTTTTTGGCGATCTCCGGCATAAATCGTATTCCCAATTTCAAAGTCTCCGAATCAAACACCTCCAGACTTTCGGGGTCAAAGGGCAAAAGCGCGTTCACAACTTCGGGCAAGGCATCCCAACTCCGAAAAAACACGGATATGAGCGCTTCATGAGATTTCTCCTTCTGCAAACGCAACTTCGCCTCCGTCAAAATTCCAAGCGTGCCCTGCGAACCCGTAAAAAGTTGCCCAAAATCAAACCGCTTCCTGTCCCACACATCCCACAAGGCGTACCCCGAAGCATTTTTTGAAACCTTAGGACGAGCCGCCTGAATCTCGTCAAAATGACTCTCCAAAAGTTCATGCGTCTTCCGATACACCTCTCCCTCAAATGTTTGCAATTTCCTTTTTTCCTCAAGTTCCTGCGGCGAAAGCGCGCGAAACGAATATTCCTCCCCGTCCGCGAGTATCATCTTTAGCTCTTCCACAAACTTCCGCATCTGCCCGTATCGCAAGGTCTTTTCCCCAGCGCAGTTATTCATCACCATTCCGCCGAATGCCGCGAGATCCTTAGAAGCCGGATATGGCGTGAAAAGCATGTCCGAATCTCTGGTCTCTTTCTCAAAATCGCGAAAAAAAACCCCCGGCTCCGTGGTAACCGAAATTCCAACAGCATCAACAGAAAAATGATTAAGATGCGACGCGCAATCAACAACAATGGATTCGGAAAGAGGCCCTCCGCTCATATCGCTCCCGCCGGAACGCGCGGTAAGAGAAAGTTTAGGACTCTCCTTTTTGTGTTCCGAAACATACCGCACAAGCGCCTTTATGTCCTCTCTGTCTTTTGGGGCAACAACAACTTCAGGACGCGCCTCAAACAAGCTCGTATCATGCGAAAATGTCTGGAGCGTTTCCTCGTCCGTCAAAACCTCGCCCTGTAAAATCGTTTTTAGCTCATCGCGTAACATAATTGGATTATATCACCAATCACAGCTCCTTACCTCCGATCAACATCCTCACATCCTTAAGGATGTGAGGATGTTATATCACACAACCTCCGCGTTATAGCACTGCTCGCAATACACAATCTCCTGTCGGTTGGGAGCGTATGATGTTTCAAATTCATTCGGGCAAGGGGCATCGCCATGAACATGCGTTACCGTGTTTGCGTACACACCCGCGTGACGACCGGCGCACATACATTGTCGGCGCGTAAGCGTTGCCGGATTTCGCCACTTGAGGCGCGCATGATGCCTGCAATTCGGACAAAGAAGCGGCAAAGGCAGTTTCATGCGCCGATAAAAGTCCAATTCCTGCTGAACAATCTTAAAGGCGCCGACGCACTGCTCGCCACACTTCCCCTGATGTTCACAAGCGATAATTTCCTGCAAAATAGAATCCTGAACCGCGTCAATTAAATCGGGAATCTCATTCGGTTGAATGGTCGGTTTGTAATCCCGCTTCTCAAAAACTTTCCACCCGTATCCTTTTTCTCTCGCCTCATCTTCACGAAACGGAAAAAATTCCTGCGCCGTCGTCTCGTTGTATCCGAAAGGACTTAGTTCTACCGGAAAAAATTCGCCGTACTTATAGATACTTCCCTGTTTGTCTATATATGGATTCTTGTCCATCTGTACTATGATTTCTTTCCTGAGCTTGTCGAAGGATTCCTTATCATACTGCTTGTTCAAAATACAATACTCCTTCTTCTTGAGTCCAACACAACCAAAAACATTTTTGCACCCGATTGGAAACATACTGTATTCAGCTTGCCGGTTGCCATTGCACGCCCACCAACTACACATAATCCGAGAGCCATCGTTACCACATTGCAAAAACTCATACATAAGTTCTGTTCCAGTCGCGTAATTCGTACCGTCGTAGCAATCCCGCGCTTCTGTCACATAAGAACAAAACCTAGAATTCTCAATGTGATGACACACGTACGAATCGTGAACATTTTTCGAGTTAAATATGTAATCCCCCGACACGCTACTATTACGCCGTTCATGCATAAATTTGCGTGGAAATCTCATCCAAAACTTCTCCGACTGATCTTGCATACTCCGAATATTTGCCCACGTCCAAGGCATCATATCCCGCATTTTTTTCTCATACTCCTCTTTAGAATAGGGCTCGTTAAAAATATGATACCGCTTGTTCCGAAGGTTGCTACATCCAAAACAATTTGAACACCCGACGCAATCACGACAAAAAGAAACATCATGACACCCTTCAGAATCAACAGAAAAAAACGTCTGATAACATTTCTGACAATTAACAGACTCGTACACAAATTCACAGTGATCCACCATAAGATTATCAACACACCCCTTCGAATACAAAATAAAACTCGCGTACAAGCAATCCTCATTGAAATCAGAATATGTGGTAAGATAGCAATTCTTCAGATGTGCCGCCATACTTACATAATCGGAATTCTCAACAGTCGAGGTAACCGTATAGTTCGCAAGAGCTGGCGTGCGTTGGAATAGCTCCCGAACTTGCGCCAAAAACAATTTATTAGGATCGTAGTCCACACCGTAATTCAATCCATCCCATGAATCCGACCACCAACACGGACCACAATAAACCGTCAGTTCGGTCTCTTTTGAAAACACTGAAACAATTCCCTTGCCACACTTATCGCATAATCGCTTGTACAAACTTTTCTCATTTCTCCACGCAAACCTCCGAACTAAGCGACACTCCGAACAAAACGTCGGCGCCGGCACCTTCATCTTTTCGTAAAACAAAAAGTCATCGGGTTCAATGACAAAATCCTTTTTGCAATTTTGACACACGCGGGTTTCATCCATCATGCCTTTCTCAAAAGTTTTCTATAAATCCGGTCTCTCTTGTCCGCGGCAAGTAATTTGATGACATCGGGGGCAACAAACCGAAACCCCACTCTATAATCCCTGACAATCCGAAAACTAAAAAATTTATTAAGCGGGGATTAAAGTCGCTTAGTGTGCAAGCGTGGGTCAAAAATATTCCACCTCGCAACTACTAAAAGGTCGGCGAGTTTTGTTTGTACATTTCCGGGAAGCCGCAAAACATCTTTGGTAAAATCCTCATCAAACGCAACATCAACTTGCTTTTCGTACATGCTTCAAAAATTCCTCTTTGGAGGTAAAAAGAAAAACCGGCTTTTGAGAGCGAGAGCGCGCAAAAATCTTTTTTACATAACCCTCCTGATATTCTCCTTCACTATCTTCAGGGACAGCGAAAAAAACACGTTTTACTTCAGCGACTTCCGCGCGCAATTTTCCGACCTCATTTACAAGATTTTTGACAAGTGTTTCTGTAGTCATTTATATCAATATAATACAATCATTTCTTATTTCACACAACCTCCGCGTTGTAACAAGCCTCCTCTTTCTTTTTTAAATTTTGAACTGTTATTTTACGCTTTAATCTACACATCCTCCTCTCCAAGCAACTTCTTCATCACCCCATGCATCTCGCCCTCTGAAAAAAACTTAATAACCACCTTCCCCTTATCCCCGCGCTTTGAAATCTCAACAGGCGCGCCAAGCCTCTCCTCCAACTGCCTCTCAAAATAACTGCTGTTGGGGTCGCTTGAGCGCTCCGTGCTCACTCGCTCCCGAAGCCGCCGTACGCTAATCTTGTCCGCCAAAAGCTGTTCAAACGCCTTTTTTTGCCGTTCCAAGTCCTCAATACTCAAAAGCACCCGCGCCTGCGACTCGCTAATCTGTCCCTGCGAAATCGCCCCCTGAACATACGAGGGAAGCGCTAAAAGACGAAGCGCGTTCGCGACCGCCTCTCGGCTCTTCCCGACTCTCTGGGCGACCTCTCTCTGTGTAAGCCCAAACTCATCCTGCAAACGCGCGTACGCCCGGGCCGCCTCAACCGGATTCAAATTGCTTCGTTGAATATTCTCAATAAGCGCGAGTTCAAGCTGAATCTTCTTTGATTCCTCCCTCCGCACAACCGCGGGCACGCGGGGCAATCCGACAAGCCGAGCCGCCCTCCACCTGCGCTCTCCGGCAATAAGCTGATACCGAACCTCCGTACCCATAGAAATCTCCTTCTCAATTTTTGAAACTACAAGCGGCTGAATAATCCCGTACTCGCGAATAGACTCCGCAAGCTCCCGAAGTTCATCCTCGTTAAACTCCTTGCGCGGCTGATACGGATTCGGCACAATCTTATCAACCTCAATTTGAAACACCGCCTCTCCCTGATGAGGATGTTCGTCCGCATAAGAATGAGAAACGGGAGGTGAAGAAGCAAAAACCTTTTCCTCGGAAATAACAGGAGAAGATAGTAAAGAAACAGATACGGGAGAAATGGAGGGCGCCTCAAAAACATCTTCCAAGAGAAATGGGGGCGGAGGGGTTGAAAGTTCATGTTCCGAATTCAGGTCCGGGTGAGAAATATCCCGATGTTCATCATCCTTGCCGATATCATGCCCTCCTTGACTGGGAGGAATAAGCGACGCGAGTCCTCTTCCTAACATAATCTAATCATAATATGATTCGCGCATTCACGCCACATTCAAAAACAAAAGGGCGTTAGCCCAACCTCCTCCTGTGTCTCAAGCTATATCTCGATGTGAAAACATAATTCAAAAAAAGAATTAAATGCCTCGAGACGCCGAGTTGTATGAAGGAAGATATGCCTTCGCCCTTCTGCTATAACACGTACGCGGGCTCTTGCCTCATCAGAAACAAGCGCTCAAACATCAGACCGATGTGGCCACGTATCGGCATCCGCCGACCACGCCCGTCTCCAAGTCAGCTCAAACCACTATCATTCTAAAACCGCCCCCAAGACTGTCAACCTAGACAACTATGAATTTCTATTAATTTCAGACATTCTTTATTTCTGCCATATCTTTACTGTATTTTCATGTATTTCGTCCCCGCCATAGCGGGGACACATTTCAATGTATTTCTCATAATTAAATCTCCCAGCCTCTTAAGTTATAATCTCAACGAATCTCTATAAATCTCTATCAATCTCTGCGCCTCTCCCTAAACGATGCCGCGATGTCGTTCTCATCATGAGAACCGTTCTCGCTTCCCTGCCGAATTACCTCAAGCGCGAGCTTCTCATACGCCTGCGCGCCCGGACTCTGCGGAGCGTACAACACAATCGGACGCCGAAAACTTGGCGCCTCCGCCAAAGAAATGGAACGGGGAATAACCGCCTCATACACATAGTGCGGAAAATTCTTCCGAATCTCATCCGCAACCTCCTCCGAAAGCTTCTGATTGTCATCATACATAGTGAGCAAAGCTCCCGCTATCTTCAGCTTGTGCCCAAGATTATTCCGAATCATCTCAATCGTCGCCAAAAGCTGGCTCACTCCCTCCAAACTGTAATACTCGCACTGAATAGGGATCAAAACCTCATCCGCCGCGAGAAGCCCGTTCACGGTCAAAAGATTCAAACTGGGACCCAGGTCAATGATAATAAATTCATAACTCTCCCGAACTTTTTCTATAAAGTTTCGGAGATATGTTTCTCGCTCGGGAAGCGCGACAAGCTCAATCAATGCTCCAGCCAAATCCTGCGAAGCGGGAACAACATCCAAGCTAGTAAGATGCGTCTTCTTGATAACCGAAGTATAATCCTGCCCCGAAAGAAGAGCATGATAAATCGTCTCTTCTGGTTGATGCAAAACTCCCAAACCAGAAGTCGCATTCCCCTGCGGGTCAAAATCAACAAGAAGCGTCTTCTTCCCCCACACAGCAAGGTACGAAGCAAGCCCCATCGCGGATGTCGTCTTCCCGACTCCCCCTTTGGCGTTATAAATACACAATGTTCTCATATAATTGACATCAAAACTCTAAATCTGCTACCATATAAACATACACATGAAAAAGCACTTCTTGAGGTTCCGTCCTTAAGCGGTGCTTTTTCTTTTTCCTATCTTCTTTTCAAGCTTATTCATATAAAGCATTTTCCCCTGACTGTCTACGAACGCATAGTTCAGTTTTTTGGTACGCATAACAACAAACTTAAATCTCTACTCAACAAAAAACTCTCGCCATATCCGTTTCATTCTACCGAAAAACAAAACCGCGCGCCACAAAAGCGCGCAAGAGCAAACCAATCAATCCGCTAAACGGCTTGCTAAATCTTATATGAGCGACAGATTATTATTCAACACTACCGGCTTCATTCCCATAATTTCCTGCTTGTAAGAAAGTTCTGATGATACCGAATTCAATATATAAATCTTTTTCCTAAGATAAAAAGCGACGCCCATTTCAATCAAGGTATTGCCTCCAACATATCCGCTAATCCCTTTTTTCTCATGATTAATGACCAAAATTCCGTTACACCAATCAATCTTTTCGTAGTGATCGTTAATCGCTCCCTCTTTAAGATTCCATATACTGTGTTCTGCGGGAAAAGCGTCAATCCCGCCATTCTCTTCAATATACTGGCCAAAATAAATTTTCTTGCCTCCGCCAAATTCTTCTGGAACCTCAAGAGCAAGTTCCGGTATTTTTACTTCATGACCATGCTTCAGCAACTCATCTCTCACCGATTCCATTTCTTTATAGAATCCAATACTCCCGCAAATTGTTATCTTCATATATCGGAAGGTTCTATCTTGGTACTGTAATTATACACTTTGCGCGAACCTACTTTGCGCGCACTCCGCGCGTACCACATCATTTGTTTTGAAAAAGGAAAGGACATTTTTCTTTCGGGGTTACTGGCGTACTCGCCAGTAGGCGGAGCTTTCTCCGAGCGTACATTTCAGTTTCGCTTCACCACGCACGCGGGGCGTGCGACATCATTTGTTTTGGAAATAAGTGCGAGCTTGGTACAATACAGACACCAATAAGGAACTCAAAGGTTTTTTCGGTGGATACAAGCGGACGGCGCAAAGCGCCGACCAAGGATTTTTTGGCGGGATTGCAAGGG
>MFKK01000016.1 GCA_001781035.1 Candidatus Jorgensenbacteria bacterium RIFCSPLOWO2_01_FULL_45_25b
ATATAGTATCTATCGCATTTTTTGTTGCCCTGTATCAGGCGTTCAAATTACTCGGATATATCGGGCAAAATAAAGTATTCTCACTAAACTCCGTGAAGGCCTTAAGGACTATAAAATATTGCGCAATCGTACTCGGCATCTTAATTGTGATGGCAGGAATATACATAAGGATATTTCATGCTAAAGGTGACGATCCGGCGGGTTTTCTTGCCATGTGTGTAGTAACTACTTTTATTTCTATCGTCATCGCCACTGCGACGGCCGTGTTTGAAAGGACTTTACAAAGTGCCGTGGATATAAAGTCCGAGAACGACTTAACCGTTTAATGCTATGGCAATCATCATTAACATCGACGTCATGTTGGCGAAGCGGAAGATGAGCGTCACCGAGCTCGCCGAGAAAGTCGGCATCACGATGGCAAATATTTCTATCTTGAAAAATGGAAAGGCAAAAGCAGTTCGCCTCTCAACGTTAGAGGCAATTTGCAAAACATTGGAATGTCAGCCAGGAGATATCTTGGAATACAACCGTGCGTAGCCGAGCAGTGGTCGCATGACCACAAAAAATAAGAACCTTTGTTGTGCCCAAGGTTCAAAGTTGCCAATCTGGCGGAGGCGGAAGGATTCGAACCTTCGAGGGGATTTCTCCCCTAACACATTAGCAGTGTGCTGCTTTCGACCGCTCAGCCACGCCTCCACACCAATTAAGTTATACTAAATCTTTCCGACTAAATCCAATCCAGGTTCTAAAGTCTCCTTTCCGGGCTCCCAACTCGCGGGACAAACCATACCCTCATGTTCCCCGACAAATTTTGCCGCCTCAAGCTTCCGCAACAGCTCCTTCGCCGACCTTCCAATCGCATTATTATGCATCTCATACGCGACCAACACTCCATCGGGATTAAAAATAAAACTTCCCCGTGAAGATAGCCCCTCCTCCGAAATATAAGTCCCAAGCGCTCGACAAAGCGCTCCCGTCGGGTCAGCGAGCATCGGAAAATCAACCTTTTTAATAGCTGGTGAATTATCATGCCACGCCTTGTGCGCAAAAACAGTATCAGTACTAACGCTCATAAGCTCGGCGTGAAGAGCCTGAAACTTCGGATAATATCCCGCAGCCTCCTCCAACTCGGTAGGACAAACAAACGTAAAATCAGCGGGATAAAAAAGCAGAATCAGCCACTTTCCTTTACAATCAAGAAGCTTTATTTTCTTTATTTTTTCCTGATGATACGCCTCAAGCGTAAAATCGGGAACATGAATACCGATTAAATTCTCCATATTTCCTTGTCTTTATACCACTTCTCTGATACTTTTACAATTGTTTATGTTGAAAAAACGCCCTCCAATTATAGCAGTGATGGGACACGTTGACCACGGAAAAACCACGCTTCTTGACGCTATCCGAAAAACCGACGTCGCCACGCGCGAAGCAGGCGGCATAACCCAGGCAATCGGCGCTTATGAAATAACCCACGGTTCACAACCAATAACCTTCATTGACACGCCCGGACACGAAGCCTTCAAAGCCATGCGCGCGTGCGGAGCAGAGGGCGCCGACCTCGCAATTCTTGTGGTTGCCTCCGACGACGGAGTAAAGCCCCAAACAAAAGAAGCGATTGAGTGCGTCAATAAGGCAAAAACGCCCTTCATCGTTGCGATTAACAAAACCGACCTCCCCGGCGCGGACATTGAAAAAACAAAAAACGACCTCGCTCAAAACGATGTGTATCTTGAAGGATACGGAGGAAACGTTTCCTGGCACGCGATATCCGCGAAAACAGGAGAGGGAATAAACGAACTTCTTGACCTTGTCGTTCTCGCGACCGACCTTGAAGAACTTACATGCGACAACGAAGCCTGCTCCGAAGGAATCGTTCTGCGAAGTATGCGCGATTCCAGAAGAGGCGTAGTTGTAAGCGGAATCATAAAAAACGGCGCCCTAAAAATAGGGCTCGCGATCGCAACCCAAACTGCGAAAGGAAAAATAAAAATTCTTGAAAACACCGCGGGAGACCAAGTAAGTGAACTTGCGCCGAGCGCTCCCTTCTTAATTCTCGGTTTTGAAGACCTTCCAAAAGTGGGAGAAACATTCTATGCCGGAGAAAACGAAAAAGAAATTCAAGAAAAAGCCGCTCACAGCGCGGAAAGCAAAGAAACAAGAAACCAAACGTCTCAAGGAAATCCGAACGACTCGCTAAAAGTTATCCTGAAAGCCGATGAGTATGCCTCTCTTGAAGCTCTAAAAGGAATAATGGAAAAAACAAAAACAAGAGACGCGAAAATCTATATCGCGGACGCGAGCGTGGGAAACATTACGGAAAACGACATAAAAAATGCTGGGAGCGTAAACGCGATGATTGTCGGATTCAAAACGAAAGTGGATAAAGCCGCGGAAAACCTCGCGAGAGTCCAAAAAGTGGAGCTTTTTGTCTCAAACATTATCTATGAACTGGAAAAAACGACAAAAGCCCATCTTGAAAAAAACTACCGAAAACCGACAGGTATACTGGAGGTCTTAAAGGTGTTCGGCGAACGAAATGAACGGGGACAAATAATCGGAGGAAAGGTAACGGAAGGAATCATAAAAAACAAATCCACCTTTGAAATAACAAAAGACGGCGAGCTTGTGGGAAATGGAAAAATTATCAATCTTCAGACGGAAAAACAAAACGCGGGCGAGGTGGGAACGGAAAAAGAATGCGGTATGTTGGTAGAATGCGACTCCCCCATCCAACCGGGCAACAAACTCTTCTTCTTTGAATAACTCCTAAAAGCTGTAAGCTACAAAAATGAGGTCTCATCACAACGAAAAACTGGCAAGCGTGATTGAACACGAACTAAACCTCATCCTCGTCCGAGATTTCAATTTTGGGGGCGCGATAGTAACCATACTTGACGCAACCGTCTCCAAAGACAACTTGAAAGCGCGAGTACGCTTGGGTATCATTCCTTATATAAAAGAGGTGGAAGCGTTCATGGAAATCAAAAAGCGCGAACGGGAAATCCGCCACAAAATTCTAAAAAACACCCGTCTCCGCGCCGTTCCAAAACTCTTCTTTGAAATCGTACAAGAACAAAAGACAGAAACAGCGTAAGGCCAGGTGGCGAAGAGGCAACGCGGCGGTCTGCAAAACCGCTATGCGAGGGTTCGAATCCCTCCCTGGCCTCAAATCAATATACTGAAAAATACTTTTCCAGTGTTTTGATAAATGTTTTGCTCTTTTCATTTTAAATTTTACGCTTTCACATGCCCGGGTGGCGGAACGGTATACGCGCAACACTTAAAATGTTGTGTCGAAAGACATGTGGGTTCGAATCCCACCTCGGGCACCAATATCAAACTTCCCTTCTTGCGCGTTTAGAAAAACCATAGTACTCTTCGCCTTGTTCACAAAGACAAACGGAGAGAGAAAATGGTATAATAATGCTATGCTCCCCGCAAAAGCGGGGCTTAAAAATAATGAAAATTCTCACTTTCAACATCTGGGACACTCCCTTATGGATTTCAGTGAAAAGAAAGGAGCGCGTGAACCGTCTCGGCGCGTATCTAAAGTCTCACGACCCGGATATCATCTGCCTCCAAGAATCATTTGATACCCGTAATCGTGAGCGAATCCATCGCGATCTGGGAAAAAAAACATATCACTCCACAAACCAAGATTCCGACATGCGCAGAGTCTTCTATTTTTCCCGTATGGATAAAACCGGGGGTCTTGTTATCTTTTCAAAATTCCCTATCAAAGAAAGCTTATTTACGCCGTTCAAGCTTCCCATCCTCGTTTCCCCGCAAGAACGCATCGGGAGAAAGGGTTTTTTGATAGCGGAACTGGAAACTCCAAAAGGAAATGTCTTGGTTATAAATACTCACCTCTACAGCATCCACAGCGTTCACGGCAGTGGCATACGCATGTACCAACTACGTCAGATTCTTGAAAAGACAAAAGAAAAAAGAAAGCTCATGCCATGCTTTTTGGGAGGAGATTTAAACGAGCACAAAATGATGGAAAAAGAACCTTTCAAAACAAAGCTTCACGAGGAGGAGTTTTACGACTCAACAGAATTGACGGGAGAAGAAGTAAAACCCTCCTATCGCCCCGAAAATCCCCTCACCCGCGCGCGTTTTAACAACGGCACAAATCCGCTTCGTTTAGACTGCGTGCTTCTAAGCGGACTTTCAAAAATGTCTCTAAGCATAGCCTCAAACGACGTTCTCTCTCAACCCGATGAGCCTCTCTCCGACCACGACCCCGTCATGATTACACTTTCCTAAATCTCGGCACATCTTCGCTGTCCACCAAAACCGCCTCTAAAAACATCTTCTTCGGTCTCGCCCACATCTCTCCAGTAGAGAGTTTTTTATACACCACCAAATCCTCTCCGGTTTCGGAATGTTTCGCGATTCCGATAACCTCATACTCCCCTCCCTTATAATGCTTATACCTTCCTAATTCCATAAGTTCCAAAAACATTCCAACATTCTCAAGAATGTTGGAATGTTTAATATCTAACAAAATTAGACATAGCCGTAAATCTATTATATTCCACTTCCACGCAAAAGAAGAAGATGTTGGAAACAAATTGCAATAATTTTTTCCTTCGTCTCCAGATTCGCCTTCATTGGAATCTCCGGAACAAGCACCCGCTTCGCGATACCGCTCCGCCGAAGCCAAAGGGCAAGCAAACCAGGTTTCTCATCATCACAAAAAGGAGCGATTGAAACATATCCGTTTCTCACCTCATGTCCCAAAAACAAATCATGCGCGTCATCCAAACCCGTGTGCAACCCGACGCCCGTCTTCAAAATCTCCTCAAAAAATTCTTGCAACAAAGGCTCGTTTGACCGGTCTTCTGTGTCATACATATAAAAATCCTCCCACTCAAGGTCTTCGTGAAATGAAAGGCAAACATCAAACCGAAAGTTTCGCAAAAACTCCATAAACTCTTGCGCTTCCACGGAAAAATAATGTCCGCGTTTTTCTGCGTGAGGTCTGCGTGAATCCGCGCTTGAAAAAAAACACCTCTCAATATCAAGCCCTTCTCCGTTTAATCGCGTTTTCGTCAAAGCCGCGCTCGGACTCACGCGCGGAACAAAAACAAAATTGGGCATGAATTCTTCATACTTTTGAAGATAAAATTCAATAAGTGGCACAATTTCAAACTCATCTCCGTGAGACCCGGAAATAATCAACACGCTTGGGCTCTCTCCTTTCTGAAAATACCTAATATGTTTACACACCTTCTCTGTCATAAAAACAAACAATAATGTTCTGCTATATTTCTATTGTATTTCTATTCATTTTCACAACAAAAAAAACGACAGCCAATATAAAGGTCTGTGAAAATAAGACTATCTACATTTCTCTAGTTCTTTAAGCGTCTGCAGTGCCGCCTCAACCGCTCCTCCGCCCGCGTCCAAACGAGCCATTGCCTGCTCCTTCGTTTCACAAGTTAAAATTCCAAACCCAACCGGAATTCCATAATCCATCATTACGCGCAACACTCCCTCCGAAACAATCTTACAAACATAATCATAGTGATTCGTCTCTCCCTGAATAACACATCCCAAAGCGACAAGCGCGTCAAACCTTTTCTCCGCGAGCGCCCGTAACACGACAGGAATCTCCACGCTTCCAGGCACCCGAGACACAAAAATCTTATCTTGAGAAATACCATATTTCTCCGCCGTCAGAAAAGCATTCTCCAAAAGCCCCTCGGTAATGTCCCGATTAAATTGCGCGACCACAATCCCCATCTGATAAGATGAGGCGTCAAACACTTTAAATTGTCCCTTTTGAACTCCTTGCGCCATAAATACAAAAAATCGAAATTCGAATCTCGAAATTCGAAACAAACTTTAATGTTTAAAATTCAAATGTTCAAAAACGAGTTTTGAATTTTGTATTTTGTCCGTCAACTAACGGATTGAAATTGTTTAGAATTTAGAGCTTAGAGATTCTGGGCATATTTCGCAATCACATCAAATTCAAGATTAACAGCATCCTCAACCTTTTTCTCACCTAAAACTGTATGCTCCAGTGTATACGAAACAAGTGAAACCGAAAAGCTTCCTTGAGAAACATCCGCGACAGTAAGAGAAACGCCATCCATCGCGATTGATCCTTTTGGCACAACAAGTTTTGAAAATCGTTTGGGGTAAGAAATGACAAAATTCCGCGTGTGTCCGAGTTCTTGTCCGCGTATGTCAGCGACTCTCCCTACGGTATCTATATGCCCCGTTACAAAATGTCCGTCCAAACGGTCGCCTAAACATAAAGGCATCTCTAAATTCACGGCGCGGGGAATTATCTTTCCAAATGTCGTTTTAGAAAGCGTCTCCGGCATCAGCTCAAAAACCATCTGCAATCTGCGATTCGCAATCTGCAATTTGCAAACCGTAAGACAAACTCCATTTACCGCAACCGAATCCCCTTGTTTTATCCTCCACTCTTTCGGTTTTTCAATCATCAAAAAAAGAGAGTTGTTTCTTTTCTCCGATTTCCGTATTTGCGATACCACCCGTATAATTCCAGTAAACATAAATTAAAATTTCTAATTCCTAATTTCTAATCTCTAAACAATAGCAAAATTCAAATGTTCAAAAACGAGTTTTGAGTTTTGTATTTTGTCCGTCAGCTGACGGATTGAAATTGTTTAGGATTTAGAGCTTAGAGATTAGAGATTCTTAGCGTCAAAGTATTCTCTCGCAACCCTCAAATCCTCCTTCATCGCAAAAACCAGCTCCTCCTCGTTCGCGAAATCCTTTGAATCGCGAATCTTCTTTTGTAATTCTACCCTCATCTCCTTTCCATACAAATCTCCGTCAAAATCAAGAACATGCGCCTCAAGCTTTTTCTCGCTCTCTCCAAACATCTTTGGTATACCAAAAAACGCGAGCGCGGGAAATGCCTTCCCATCAAAAAAAGCGTGCGCGACATAAATCCCCTCCTCCACTTCAAGCGAAGCGGAAACACTCAAATTCGCGGTCGGAAATCCAAACCCTCTTCCCCGTCCTCTTCCTTTCAAAACAATGCCCGAAAAAGAAATCATTGAGTTTGCTCTCTTCCTCGTTCCCGAAGAAGATAAAGCCCTAAATAGCTTAAGGGAGAATAAAGCGCCCCCATCAAAACCTTATACGCCCACCATGCGATTGCCGAACCAACAAGAACCTTTAAGGGATACACTCCCAAGAAGGCAACCGACATAAAAATAGCCGTATCAAAAAATTGGGACCAGATGTTTGATATCATAGACCGAAGCCAAAAAAACTTATCTCCCATCCTCGCTTTCAAGAAAAAGAAAGAAAATACATCCTGATATTCGGCAATGAAAAACGCGAGAAGCGAAGCAATCGCGATTCGCGCCGAAATTCCAAAAACCGTATTATATCCTTCGCGCACCCAACTCGCGTCCTCCGACCATGGCATTCCAAGTGAAAGAAAAGAATACAACACAAAAAACAGAGTACTCACAAGTCCGGCAAGAACAAACATGCGCGCGATTCCCTTTCCATAAATCTCTCCAACCACATCCGTCATCAAAAACACAATCGGAAAGGAAAAAACCGCGACCGAAAGATGAGTGCCAAACACAAAGGGCATCAATTTTAACCCAAGCGTGTTCGCGGCAAAAAGCGAGGTCAAATAAAGCGCTAGGGCAATAACAAGCTTCAAAAACGACCTCTGTGAGAGCTGAATCATGTTTAAAGAAGTATATGCGGTTTCAAATAACGGAATCAAGTGTTCCGTCTGTTTTGAGCTTCACGCTCTGCGTTTTGCGCTTCACACATACTCATCCAAAGATTTCGCGTGAAATCCTCGCTCTTTAATCTCCGCTAAAGCAATAATAAACGCTTCGGCAAGTTGACGGTTTGTGATAAGCGGAATATTCAAATCAACCGCCATTCGCCGAATAACAAACCCGTCATTTGATTCGCGCGCGAGCGGAACGGCGGGAATGTTAATAATAAGGTCAAGCTTACCGTGAGATAAAAGATTGGAAACATTCGGATTGCGCTTTGTGTGTATCTTATACACCTTTTCACAAACAACGCTGTTCTCCCGCAAAAAATCAGCCGTGTGTTCCGTTGCAAAAAAGTCAAAGCCCAAAGAAGAAAGCTTGCGTAGTGAAGGAAGAAGTTTCACCTTATTCTCCTCCTTGCCAAGCGAAACAAGAATGTGCTTTTTCGGAAGACGAAAGCCCGCCGCGAGCATGGATTTCAAAAGCGCCTCGGCATATGAATCGCCAAAGCACGCGACCTCGCCGGTTGAAGCCATCTCAACATAAGATAGAGGGTCGGCTCCTTTAATACGACTGTACGAAAACTGCGGAGACTTAACCGCGACATAATCAAGGTCAACCGTCCGATACTCGCCCTTAACATGCTTGCCAAGAAGAGCTCTCGTCGCGATATCAATAAAATTGTACCCCGTAACTTTTGATACAAACGGAAAACTGCGGGACGCGCGCACGTTGCACTCAATAACTTGCAGGTGATTTTCCTTCGCGAGAAATTGAATGTTAAAGGGGCCAGTAATGCGAAGCTCCTTAATAATGCTTTTCGTAATTCCCTTCGCCCTCCGTATAGTTTCAAGATAGGTGCGCTGGGGAGGCAAAACAACCGTAGCGTCTCCCGAATGAGTGCCCGCGTTCTCAACATGCTCGGTAATCGCGTATATAACAAGCTCTCCACAGGATGCCACTCCATCAATCTCAATCTCGCGCGCGTTTTCAATAAACTTTGATATGACAATCGGATGGTCCGTTGAAACATCCGCCGCCCGCTGTAGAAATTTCACAAGAGATTCTCTGTCAAAAGCGACGCTCATTGCCGACCCCGAAAGCACATACGAAGGTCGCACTAAAACAGGATACCCAAGCCTCTCGGCAGTAAGAATTGCCTTCTTACGCGTCGTAAGCTCTGCCCACATCGGCTGGTCAATCCCAAGATTATCAAGCAATTTTGAAAACGTCTGGCGATTCTCCGCGCGGTCAATATCTTCCGGATGCGTTCCCAAAATCCGCACTCCGTTCCGATGCAAGGAAAGCGCGAGGTTGTTCGGAATCTGTCCTCCCGTGGAAACAACCGCTCCAATCGGCCTCTCAAATTCCGCAATATCCAAAACCCGTTCAAGCGTCAGCTCCTCAAAATACAACCTGTCCGACATATCATAATCCGTTGAAACGGTTTCCGGATTGGAATTAATCATAATGGTCTGATACTTGTGCGCCTTCAGAGTTTTTAAAACCTGCACGTTACTCCAATCAAACTCTACGGACGACCCGATGCAATACGGTCCGCTCCCCAACACCATTACACCTTTTTTATCTCGCACAATATCATGCGCCATTCCATGATACGTAAGATAAAGATAGTTTGTCTTCGCGGGAAATTCTCCGGCAAGCGTATCAATCTGTTTAACGGAAGGAAAAACACGCAAATACTTGCGAAGCGCGCGAACTTTCTTCTCCGTACTCTTTGTAAGAACCGCTATCTGCGAATCCGAAAATCCGTTCTGCTTTGCCTCGCGCAAAAGCTCAGCCGTAATCTTTTCCTTTTTGACACGCTCTTCAACTTGAATAATATGTTTCATCTTCTCCAAAAACCATAAATCAATCCGCGAAAGATGATGAATCTTCTTCACGCTAACCCCAAGAGAAAGCGCCTGCGCGATGGCAAAAATTCGGCGGGGCGTCGGCTCCTTAATCTCTTTCATATATTGCTCAATATGAAAATTCCCGCTTCTGTGAGCCGTAAATCCGTCCGCTCCGATAGAAAGCATCCGAATTGCCTTTTGCAACACCTCCTCAAAACTCCGTCCAATCGCCATCACCTCCCCCACGCTCTTCATTTCCGTGCCGATATGAGAAGCGGCATTCTCAAACTTGGAAAGGTCCCATCGTGGCATCTTCAAAACCAAATAATCAAGCGCCGGTTCAAAACAGGCGGTGGTGGTTTTCGTAACGGCATTTTTTAGTTCCGGAAGCGTGTGTCCCAAAGCAAGCTTCGCGGCAATAAAGGCGAGTGGATACCCGGTCGCTTTTGACGCAAGCGCGGACGATCGGGAAAGTCTCGCATTCACCTCAATCACCCGATAATCTCCCGATTGGGGATGAAGCGCGTATTGGATGTTGCACTCCCCGACAACGCCAAGATGTCTAATAGTGCGAATCGCGATCTCCCGCAAACGATGGTATTCCTCGTTTGATAAAGTCTGCGACGGAGCGACCACCATACTCTCCCCCGTATGAATCCCCATCGGGTCAAGATTTTCCATGTTGCAAACCACAATGCAGTTGTCCGCCCCGTCCCGCACCACCTCATACTCCACCTCCTTCCATCCTTCCAAATACTCCTCAATAAGAATTTGGGAAGTTA
>MFKK01000017.1:0-340 GCA_001781035.1 Candidatus Jorgensenbacteria bacterium RIFCSPLOWO2_01_FULL_45_25b
CCACAAGCCTCTTCCCCGCTTTCTTCATTAAAGCTCTTATCTCATCATCTTTTAGTATTTTGATAATTGCTTTCGCGATTTCAGCCTCATTTTTTTTCGTTACGATGCCTGCTCCGTATTCCCGCACCAGAGAGGCAACTCCCACGTGTTCCGTTATGACAACCGGAAGTTCGCAATACATTGCCTCTACCGCTGACATGCTAAAATTTTCCGAGTACGACGGCAGTACGAATACGTCGCTCTCTTTCAAAGCCGTAACTTTATCCTCGCCCGTAATCATGCCCGTAAAAATTACATCGTTTTGTAATTGGTAATTAGTAATTAGTAATTGAACATTCCG
>MFKK01000017.1:379-29418 GCA_001781035.1 Candidatus Jorgensenbacteria bacterium RIFCSPLOWO2_01_FULL_45_25b
ATTAGTAATTAGTAATTGAACATTCCGTTTGTATCTTTCATCATCTCCGCCTGCTATAACCAAAATGGCTTCCGGCTCTTTTTTTACCACTTCGGCAAACGCGGGGATAAGCGTATCCAATCCTTTTTTCCAACTTATCCTGCCTAAGAATAGGAGTATTTTTTTATTTTGTGATATATTAAATTTTTTTCTGAAACGTCCATGTTCAACTATACTTTTAAATTCGTTTGTGTCTAAGCCGTTCGAGATGATAATTGAATGTTTTAATGGGAGCTTGTGATAAAGATACTGCGCTTCTTCTTCTTTCACCGTAAAATGAATCGCGGACGCCTCCTTGAGCGCTTTTTTCTCGATTATGCGGATATAAAGTTTTTTTTCAAACGCGCCTTTCAATTCTAAAGGTTCCATGAGATTTCCCCGCGGTGATATGATATACGGTTTTTTGTATTTTCTCGCGTAGTATGCCCCCAATACCGATGCGAACAAAAACGTGGAAGTAACGTGTACGACATCAAATTCGCCCATATGCTTTGCGAGCGCGATGTGCAGGTCCTTTGAATACTCCCAGTGTCGTGGTAAAAATGCGGGAAGAAAGCCGACTTTCCAGTACTCTAAAATCTTCGGGAAGGATTTTTTGAAGTACCACACCTTCACTCCATCCACTAGAACCTCCTTTCTTGTTTCCACCTTATTTTCCACATCAATGTTTGTGGTATAAACCGTCACGTCAATCCCCTTTTTCACGAGCCACTTATTCAAATTATGAACGCTCCAAATGGGTCCTCCCCGATTATACGCGGGGAGATACGTTGGAACTATGTGAAGTACCTTCATCCCTCACCCTTGGCGCATTGTGTCGCCAATATTAATGTTATTTCTTCGACCTGTGTGTGAATCATATTTATTTCTCTATTTCTATCTCACCCTTTGCGTAATTATGCGTCAAGGGTGAGGGATTCATAGGATTTCATCCTAAAGAAAACTCCGATGAAAAACCAGAGTGGGACGAGGACCGCGTAGTCGTTCAAGGCCTGTCCGTGCATAAAGGTAAAGCGGAGAAGGATCGCTATTGTGAATATCATGATGGCGAAGCCAATCGGTTTTAAGGCGGAGTCCGATATTTTTCGGAGTTCACGGCGCATGGCAAAGACAATACTCCCCCACATTGCGTAGAAGGCCAGAAGCCCGATAATCCCCATTTCAAGCAATAGGTTTCGTATTCCTGTTTCGCCCAGAGATTTTTTATATGATAATGCGTCCCGTTTCTCGACATATTCAATTCCCTGTGAGAAGGCGCCCGCGCCTTTTCCAAACCAGGAAACATAATTTCCCCACACCTCTTTCATTTCTCCCGCGAATATGCCTATCCTGCTTTTTCCAATCATAGGGATGCCGTCTTTCAATTGAAAGGAGACGGTGTTTCTAAACGATGGAATGCTCCAGAGTACCGCGATAATAATTACTGCACTTAAAACCATTTTCCCATAGGATCCGAGATCGTATCTCTTTTGGGAGATACGATCTCCTATCAAATAGACTATTCCTCCGAATACGGAGAGCGCGAAAGCAGAGCGGCTTCCGGAGAGCGCCGCGCCTGCGAAAGCAAAGAGAGTTGCCGGACTTTTTATTGCCATACCTAAAAAGAATAGGAGCATGGAAACCATTCCAAAGCGTTGAGCACTGCCAAAGAAAGAACTTACTAGAGAGATATTTATCTCGCCGGAATGGAACCTAGTACTATCCGTAAACGGATTCAAAAGCGCGATGTCGGTATTGTGAAATATCTGTTGAACTGCCGCGAGCATGAAGAGAGGAATCGCGGCGTATGAAATAATTTTTATAAATCGTAATACTTGCTCTTTTTGATTAAATATTTCATATCCCATCCACACAAGAGGAATAAACCAAAGGTAGTTCCTGAAAGCTACTATGCTTGTAATAACACCCGCGGAATTAGGACCAAGAGCGCTGAACATAAATATTGCCGTAAATACTGCTATAAGAAACAAAAACTTCGGTTTCCACAAAGATTTTTTATGTCGCGCGAAGTATACAAAAAAGCATCCGTATGTTAAAAATAATGTCATATCTAATACCAGCATCATCTGCCATGGTTCCTGTGGCACCAATTTTCGAACCAAGTCTCCTGTGAAAAGCCACACAAATACTCCAAATACAAGCGGGCGCCAGAATGTTCCAATTTGTTCCATGCAACGACTCCATTTGATTGTAAGACAAAGATGTATGAGATACATGAAAAGAGCGAGTTTGACCGCTCCGGCAAAAACTGAAGCCACATCATTTTCCATGCCTTTTATAAGATCTGTCCATAAAACGGCATAGATGGCAACTCCGCTTGGAGCACTTCTTGGAAAAGAAATAAGAAGATCAAATATATATCGGAATATAAACCCGATTATGAAGAGTCCTCCTATAATTCCCCAAATTCCGAAATTCATGTATAAGTCGCCTACCATGGTCGGACCCACGTTTGTGCTTTGATCCTCTGGACGCAGAACTCCATATTCCTGACCAAATTTATTTCCCTGAAAGGATATCACCGGCTTGTCTTTCCATATAAATCTCGGTGGACCAAGGCTTATGAAAAAATTAAATAAGCTTTTTCCATATGAATAATGCTCTGTCTTTTGTATGATTGCCGAAATGACGACATTTTGTGAAAATCTTCCTACGGTTGTATCTACCGCGATCTGTCCCGCTTTTGACGTTTGTATTGAGTTTGCGATATTCCCTGGATTTTCTAGCCATGCCCCCACTGGCATGACAATCATGATACTCATCGTGACAACCGCAATCATATGTTTCCAACTTTTTTTATACGCATAATGCCGTACAACCGCGTATATCATGAGAGCCGTAATAACGGGAAGACGATTTCCTGTTAAAAGTCCGCTTACAACCTCAATAGCAAGAATCGACCAGCTAAAATTTCTCCATTTTTTATGCGCCTGATGTTTTTCCGACGCGAGATAAAAGGCACGGGCAAAAGAAAGCGCGAGAAGCGCGAATCCCGGTATCGCAAAATAGCCGGTAAACTGCCCAAAGCCACTCGCGTTTATCGTTCCAAAAAGAGGTTTTAGATGAAAGATTCTTGTAGAGATAAAGTAGTGGCCGTTTAGAAACATAATCACCTTCCCTCCAATATCCAGAACAAAGAGCGCAACAAATGTCCAAACTGTATTTTTTTCTTTCCATGAATTATCCAATCCAACACAGCAAGGTCCTTTGTTCCTGAATTTCTTTACATGATATCCAGCGATGAATGACAGCAATCCAAGAATAAGGATTAGAGCAACTCCTACGGGCAATGAGGCGTTTTCTCTCAACGAATAATCAAGACGCAAAGCGTTCGCGCCCACCAAATATACAAAAGGCAGGCCAAAAAATATAAAGAGATAATATAACGAGAATGAGTTTCCTAAATTAAAACAATCAAATGTTTTTATTTTTTCCGCAAGAAATTTCAACATGAAGATAACGCTTGAATTATTCCTTCAATATCTTTTTCGTATGAAAAATGCCGTACGAGCATCTCCGATTCTTTACCAAATGATTTCCTTGTGTTTTCATTCCCTACCAACATTTTGATATGTTCGCTTAATTTTTTTATGTCTCCTTCCGGGTACGTGAATCCGTTTATTCCTTGACGCACGAGATCGGCCGCGCATCCGACAGAATCTGAAACAATAATAGGCAGAGAGAAGTTCATCGCTTCGTTTACAACAAGCCCCCACGTTTCTCCCCTGCCCGACGGCAGTACGAATACATCGGCTTCTCTGTAATACGTTGAGAGGGTTTCTTGATTTACAAAGCCCGCGAATCGCACATTTTTTATCTTGTTCTTTTGAACGTACTCTTCAAGTTCTCTTTTTAGGCTCCCTTCTCCCACCATTACAAGCTGGCTTTTTGCGTCAAATGGAGCAAATGCCCGTATGAGGTCAAGAGGACGCTTTCTCGCAATCAACTTCCCCACAAAAAGAATGGTTATGTTCTTGTTCTGATGTTCCCCGCCTTGAGATCCGATCTCCAGAGGAGATCGGATCTCAAGTAGGCGTATATTCGCTTCGCGGAAGCGAGCATTATCAACGGCGTACGGCACATAAAAAAGTTTTTTCTTCGACACGCCCAACCATTCATAAAATTTTTTGTTTTCTTTTCCAATAAAAAGGCATGCTGACATTTGTTGAAATAAAAGACACAGCACCTTTCTTTTTATTGCCTGCGCTATTCCTCTTTTTTTCTTTTCCTGATTCAAAGGATTTTCTCCATATATGAATACTTTTATTTTTCTCATCCGACAAAGCAAGCACGCGAAAAGATTCAGCCACGAGTTCCAGCCATACACAATGAGAGCGTCATAGGAAGTGGGTTGTAATTCTTGCGTAAGGTGTTTCAGGCCAGAGAGAAATTTGAAAAAATACCCTTCTAAGAGCGGAATTTCCCATTTCACGTTCTTCCCGAACTCCTTGTCGTAGTAGGGAGCGAGCGCGCCCTTCTTTTCTCTGAAATATACCGTGAGCTGAATTTCTCCATGCTCGCTTATTTTTTTGAAAAGCGGAGTCTGATATTGGATAGGGTGAGAGGTTATGATGGCGAGGCGAAACATTGTTTGAATTACTAATTTCTAATATCTAATTTCTAATGAAACACCAATGATTGAATGACCTAATGATTAATAAGTAAATATTTGAATATTGTGCTTGAGTCATTGATTAGTAATTAGGAATTAGAAATTTCTTTCACTTTTCCGCCTTAAACAATATATCTTGCGTAAATATTCCTTTAGAAGTACCTGTCGCGGCAAGGAGGTAGACGCGGAGACAAAGCTCTATCCCCATCCAGACACAATACCTTGCAAGCGACTTAACTCCCTTCACCACGGGTCTTTGAGGATATGTTTTTACACTTAAGAATCTGGAGACGAGGCAGAGCTGACGAATACTACGCCATGTAAACGCCATCTCGTGCGTAAGGTCGCTGAAGAGCAGACGCCCCGCAAGAAGAGACTCGCCGTTTAGAGTTTGTCCCACCAAATAGCCTTTTTCTTTTAAGGCTTTATGAATGAGAGTCGCGAGTTCCAATACTTCTTCTTTCGGGAAATGCTCCAAGAAGTCGCGGGCAAATATCACATCAAATTGATGCTCGCGCCCACGTAGAAATTCTTTCGCATCCGCGAGCATAAGATTTTTTATACCGCGCGATTCCCCTCTCTCTATCTGTTCCTTACTTATGTCCACGCCCTTAGTGTTTGTATATCCAAGCCCTTGAAGCCATGCGATGAAGTTTCCGCTTCCGCATCCGAGGTCAAGAATTTTAGCGTCCTTCTCTTGAGGCAGAAATTTCCCGAAATAGGCACAAAGAGTGCCGAGCTCCTCCTCCCCCGGACACTCTATCGCTTGCGTGGAAGCATACTTTTCGTAAAGGTTATGCTGTTTCAAGTTCATGGACTAACTCTATCACTCGCTTCTTGAACTTATCAAATCCGTACGCCTCCAGTATTTCTTTACGGAGCAGATTCCCATCTAAGATTTCGGGAGGAACTTGCTTTTTTAATACTTTGATTATTGCCACCGCTATCTCTTCCACGTTATCGGGATTAACTAAGATGCCCAATTTTCCATTTAAAACTGCTTCCCGTGAACCGTCACAATTTCCTGCTATGACCGGCACTCCGCAAGAAAGAGCTTCAAGAAACACAATACCAAAACCTTCTCCTTTTGAGGGCATAATGAATACGTCCGCCCCATTATAATAGTCAACTAATTCCTCGTCTGATACATAACCTGGCATGATGAGATTATCGCTACAATGATGTGTTTCAGCTAGTTGTTTCAGGCGGTTCATGTCGGATCCCTTGCCAACAATGACGTACCTTACTTTTTGAATTTCTTTTTTTATTAGGGGAAGGGCTTGTATAACCTTGTCATACCCCTTATACATTTCGCGTCTATAAAGACGAGCAACCGTGAGAATGACTTTGTGTTCGCGTGTTTCATGTTTTTTGTTTATAACAAACTTTTTTTCATTTATGGTGTTTGGAATGAGGAAAATTTTGTCTTTTATGGAAGGTAGCTGCTCTATAAGCTTGTCCTTGGTGAAATTGGAGACTGTGATTGTTTTTGTTGATTGTAAAAGAGCTTTTTTGTGCAAATTATTTTTTATATTCCAAACATCCGCTCCATGCGTAAAGACCACATACCTCACTCCAAACAGTTTTTTTAGAACTAAGCATATAGGAGAAAAATTAATGAGGGCACAACACACAATATCGGGTTTTTTTATTAGTACCGCAAGGAACGCCCTTAATACAAACAACGCCTTCCAAAATAAACATACTCCTTGAAGTTCTATGACGTTCAGTGAGACATATTCTTTCAATACCGAAATGATGTGCTTGTCATATCTTTCCTTGCCGCCTACAAGGTTTAAGTTGGAGGTGATGAATAATATCTCCATGCTTTAACGCGAACGTTCTACCACTTTTTCATACGCCTTCATCATTCTCTCGCAATACTTATCCGGAGTGTATTCACACGCCCTCTCCGCTGCCGCATCACCCATTGTTTTCCGAATATCCGAATGACGCATGAGGTATTCTATTTTTTCCTTCAGAGCATTTGGGTCGCGTATCGGCACGACAAATCCTTCCTTGCCGTTTTCAATAATATCCGCCGCACCCACATTTTCCGTGATAATTACGGGAATTCCCGCCATCATCGCTTCCACTACTACCAAGCCGAATCCATCATCTATTGAAGGCAGAATAAACACATCCGCTTCATGATAAAGAACATCTAATTCTTTAACAGAAAGATACCTGTCTATTATTTCCAGATTAGGAAGATTTTTGAAGTTGGAATACTGCTCGGGAAGCCCTCCTTTTATGACAAGGCGCGCGTTTTCAGTCCGCATGTTTTGCCACGCCCGCAGAAGATAGATAATTCCTTTTCTATAAAAATTTCCGCCTACGCATAGTACCGTGAATGTTCCACCTTCTTTCGGATGAGGCGGAGAAATCGCCTTTTCATTACAGAGAGGCATAACGATTATTTTTTCCGAAACAAACCCTCTTTCAAGAAAGCTTTTTTTTGAATAACTTGAGGGAACGACAATGAAATCCGCTATTTCATATTCTCTTTTCATTCTCTCCCATACCCTCTTTTGCCCAACAGAAACATTTTCTTCTTTTTCCAGCAGACGCTTTTTTTCTCCTTCCACAAGACTGATTTGCTCATCTATGTGCGGACACGCCCTCTCCACTATTGTGATTGCCCCTCTTTTTTTCGCGGCTTTTAGGGATTTTTCGCAGTATCCGCTATAGGCTTGAAATATCCATCTTCCTTCTTTTGGTCGGCGAATCACCTTGCTTAACATCCAATCAAACACCTCTCCCGTTACGCTGTCCCGCAAACCCAATTTCCCAAATATCAGCTTTAGAGCGCCCAATAAAAAAAAGCTTGTTGTTTTTTTTGCCGGAATTTCATACGGAGGAAGCTTCCATTTTGGGTATATCGTGTAAAAACAAGACAAGACGCCTTTTTTCGCAAGCCCTTCCGCGAGCCTAAAGGCATGATATTTCGCGTGAACCGCAAGAGTAACTTGAATATGATTATTTTGTAACATGGCTTCTTCTTGCTTCCTTCGGAAGCTTTGATATCCGTCTCCAAGCCTCCCACTCCCCAATCACTCGCGCGATTTCCTGAAGTGTGTAGGCATACAAAAAGGGAAAAAAATCCCGCTTCCCTCTTTCGGAGTACCCGACAATCTGCCACGCGCGTATCACTGAAGGAAAAACAAGCAGAAGACGCAAACAAAAAATCATATCTTTTACTAAAAGTTTTATGGCAATAAAAAACAAAGAACGATTATCCATAAAATAATTCCTAAGCGGACCAAAAGTTCCCCGTGCCTTACGCGCCGCCCAGTAATCCTTCAGCGTGTCTGGTTGCGGATGCATGACAACCAACGCGGAGTCATATACTTTTTTATATCCCGCATCGGTTAATTTCTTACCCAAAAGCCAGTCACGGCAAAACCGCAAAGGAAATGACGGGCCAAAATTTCCCAGTTTGCGAGCGATTTCCCGTCTGCAGGAAAATGCCTCCGAATAATACATGTCGCTCCGGCCTATGTGTTCTTGCACATGAAGCGCTCCAACAAAACGAGAATAGACGCTTTTTGTGTTCGGTACTTTTGAATCTACCAAGACCCAATCCGCACCTACTTCGTATGTTTCCGCGAGTTTTTCCAAAAAATTTTCAGGAAGCCGAACGTCCGCGTCCGCATTAATCACGATATCTCCCGACGCATTCTCAATGCCGAGATTTACCGCTTCACAACATCCCCTTCTCGGACCATCAATCAATTTCACGCCCCGCGTGGCGTATTCTTTTACAATTTCCGAGGTCTTGTCGGATGAATCATCCACAACCAACATCTCTTTGTTTTGGTAAGTCAGACGAAGAAAGCTTTCAAGTGTTTCGCGAATATCTTTCTCTTCATTGTATGTCGGCGTTATGATACTGAATTTTAAGTTCGTATTAACCATTGTTTTTAATGATATTTTCTATGTCTAACACATATACTTGCCGCGCGCCCTCATGCACCGAATCTATGCATATTGCCGTGCCAGACCGATTCCAGCGAGGATGAAGGTCGCACCGCATTCCCGAAAGATCCCACGAACCAGAGATATTATCTCCCTTTTTCGGTAAGGCGTAAAACTTGCCTACCTCTATATTTTTTCTGGAGTTTGGATTAAAAAGGATGAGCTTGCGCCAATGTTTTTTTGGATATGTATCAGTTATTATCCATTTTTTATCCGGAGAAAAAGAAGGGTGCCCGTTTTCAAGTATTCCTTCGCCTATCTTTTCCCATTTTCCACTCATCTCGTCTATGAGAAGAAATTTGTCGCCAATGATCCGATTCCGAAGGATACCCTTGGAAAACTTTGAAATTCCCAGTTTATGATAGATTGGCAGAACATATTTCAGCCATCCTCCTTTCGCGCTTATCCGAACAAGCGCCGATTCTTCTCTTCCCCAGGTAAGAATATCATTGTCGCCTTTCCACGCAACATGAGTCACCATACCTGTATCCAAAAGAAGACGAAGCTCCGACCCGTCTGAACTCGCGCTGTAGAGCCGTTCATAAAATCTTCCATCTTTCGTTTTGCATCTATGGAAGAAACAAAAGCGTTTTCCGGATTGATTATATTCAAGATGGTCAACCCAATGCACCTCCCCATTCATTTGAGAATTGGTTTTATATGCTTTTAAGCTTTCTAACGAAATGATAAGCCTTCTTTCTCCCGTCTCAATGTTTATTCTGTAAATTCCTTTTTCTTTTTCGTCTTCTTCCGCAACTCCCGCGTACCCATATCCTTCTCTCACTTTGTTTAAATAGGCAAAATCAAGAGAGAGCGCCTCAATACCGTTCGGATGAACGCTGTATATTGAACAAGAAATTTTTTTTGTTTCTTTTGTGCGAACATTAAACATTACCGCTCCTTGCTTTTCACCCTCGCGAGCATTCCAAACCACCTGCTCATCATACGGTGGAAGCCATTGAAGCATGCATCCTTGTTGCCAGTTCCAACTTTTTGTTTCGCCTATGACTTCTTCTTGTTCCGTTTCTTGATTTATAACACAAACACGGGCCGTATCATTTTTTTGTGGCAGGCGGTCAATAATATCAGTTTCAAGAACAAGCAATTTTGTTTCGTTCTTATTCCATGGACAAGTGCCGTAATAACCAAAAAAGTGATGCTTACCGTTTGTTTGGCTTGCAATCCGTACTTTGGAGTTTAATACAAAATGTTTATTCATACACTAAAATGATAAATTTTTAAACTCCATATCCTAATCTCTAAGCTCTAATCTCTAAACAAATCCAAAACCCAAAATTCAAAAACGTTTTCTTCTTTTGATATTTGAGATTGTTTAGAAATTAGTGTTTAGAGACTAGAAATTAAACTTTATAAATGTAGTTTACCGCTTCAATAATACCCTTAATATCGTTGGAAAAATTCCACTTATCCATTACCATTAAGGCGTTTTTGCCGAGTTTCGCGCGTAGAGAGCTGTCCTTAACTATTTTCTCTATACAAGAAGCGAGTTCGTCTACGTTTCCGGCCTGATATACAAAACCGGCATTGTTTTCCACAACCATGTCCGAAGCGGTTTTTACCTCGTCTGTTACCACAACCGGCAAGCCAAAATTCATCGCTTCATTCATTGCTTTCGGCGATGGGTCAAAAGCGGACGGCAGAACAAAAACATTTGCCACCGAATACCACGTTGGCAATTCGGATTGATTTTTGAAACCCTTGAAATACACGTTTTCCAGATTATTCTTTTTAACAAAATTTGTAAGAGTTTCTTTTTCCACTCCGTCGCCGATTAAAAGAACGTTCATGTTAACTTTTTGTTTTAGCTTTGCAACCGCTTGCAGAAGATCCATTACCCTTTTACGAACAATAAATTTTCCGACGAAAAGAATGATTGGCCAATTGGCGTGCTTTAACCCCGCTTTTCGTTTTATCAACTGTTTTGTTCCTTTTAATTCTTTTCGTTTTTTTTGAAAAAATTCATTGTCTACGGCTGACGGATAGAAAAAGAGTTTTTCTTCCGGCACTCCATAAAAACGAAAGAAATCTTTGTTTGCTTTATACGCGTACAAGACCGCCTGAACCCGTTTGAATACGTACCAAAGAATAATTTTTTTTATCATTTTTTTCCATTTTCGTTCTTTTTCCGGAAGCACAGCCTCTCCTTTTAAAATAATAGGCGTTTTTGTAAGCCACGCGCCCAAAAGAGCTAATATGTTCGTGCAGGCGGTGTACCCATGAATAATCATAGCATCATACTTGTTTTTTTTGAGCTCTCTTATAATCCCTGGATTTATTTGTCCGAATAAGGTTGGCGCCGGTTTTGGACTATAGTTTTTGAGGAACTTATACGCGTACCCTTCCAAGAGCGGAATATCCCACTTGTAATTGGTATTAAATCCTGGGTCAAAGTGTTCTTTGTGGCCAATTTGCAAACAAAAATAGACCGTTAAATCCACCTGCGGATGTTCGCTTAATTTTTTAAAAAACGGAGTATAGTATTGAATCGGATGAGAAATCAAAAAAGCAATTTTGTGTTTGCGAGCTTCCATCATACTACTTTAATCTCTGCATCTTAATTTCTAAGCAAATCTACTCTATCAGATCTATGTCTTTGACGCCGGATGAAAACGATACCATTCGTACGTTATTTTTAGTCCCTCATCTAGAGAAACTTTCTCCGTCCATCCTGTGAGTTTTTTGAGTTTTGTTATGTCCGCGAGACGGCGTTTTACGCTTCCGGGCGGTCCGTTTTTTATATCAAGCGATTGAGGTCTCCAGCCGATTACCTGGAACATCTTCTCCGCCAAATCTTTTATGACAATTTCTTCGGTGCCGCCGATGTTAACCGTTTCTATTGATTGTTTGTCAGTCTCTTTTGAGTCCATCAGCATCTTCATCGCGCGAACCGCGTCTTCTATATAACAAAATGTCCGCGTATCATCTCCGCCATAAATAGGAAATAGATCGGTTTTTTCCGCTATGCGTTCGCAAAAATCCGGTATGACATGCCCTCCATATCCTGCTCGCGGTCCATAAAAATTATGCGGACGCACCAAGAGGGCGCGAAAGTTGTACATCTTCGCGTAATTAATCACAAATAATTCGCCGATAAGTTTTGTGGCAGCATACGACCAGCGAGGATTATATGTGTCTTCTATCACAAGAGGAACGTGTTCCGGAGTTGGAATGCGCAATTGGTTAAAGGCTATTAATCCTCCCGCGTAAGCTTCATTAGAGGCCGTAAAACAAAACTTTCCGTCTTTGTTCTCTTTTTGAAACCACTCAAGCATATACGCAAGCGAGAGCGTATTTATACGCAAGACTTCATGCGGCATCTCATAAAAAGCTTTTGTACCGTTTACCGCCGCGAGATGGTATACATGCTCATACTTTCCTCCAAGTTCTTTGTAGGAGTCGGGAAGCGTGAGATCAAGAGCAAGAAATTTCACCCGCCGGTCATTTAGAAGCAGCTGAAAATCTTCGTCCCTTCTCCCCCGTTGAAGATTGTCAACCAACACCAACTCAATATTACTTTCGGAATCCAGAAGATGTTTTGTTAGGTGGTAACCGATAAATCCCGCCCCACCTGTTATCAAAATTTTTTTTGACATAAATTGCGGTTTCTAACGCGACCAGAAATTCCATATATCAATAAATCTGATGTTAGGATAGTTTTTTGGATTAATGTCTGCGTATTCAGCATGAGGGGCAGCTAAAATTATAATGTCAGCTTTTTTAAAAATATCTTCCACGGACACGAACTGCTCATTTTTCACGTACGGGTCGGTGCATAATACCGTCCTGCATTCCACATGCGCTATTTTTCGAAGTTTGTATGACAATGAATCTCTGTGGTCATCGCTGTTCGCTTTAAACGCCATTCCCAAAATACCTACCGTTTTATCTTTTAAAGAATCCAAATACTCCCGCTTCAATTCCTTAATGACATGATTTACAAGACCTTCGTTAATGAGCATCGCCGCGTGGCCAAGCCAGAAATTATTATTCGTGAACGCGGCAAGCTGCATAGTGTCCTTCAAGAGGCAGGGGCCCGCCGCAAACCCCGGAGACGGCAAATCTTTGTTTCTCGCGTAGTCTTCTTTCATCGCCCTTTCAATGTTTTGATAGTTCAATCCATGGTCTTGCGCTATCATGAAAAACTGGTTCGCAACGGCAAATCGGATATAGCGCCATGAATTCGTAAACAACTTCGCAAGTTCCGCTTCTACCGGCTTTACCGGAATAATTTTTTCTTGAGTTATTTTTCGAAAAAGATCCGAAACTTCTTTTAATGTTTCTTCATCAAACGCGGATACGATTTGCGGCAATACTTTTGTTTCTTCTATCGCGTAACCTTGCGTGATGCGCTCCGGACAAAAAGCAACTCGCACTTTTTTTTCTTTTTCTGAAAAATAATTTTGTATTTTTTCGGTCGTTCCCGGATATACCGTGCTCCGCAAAATTACAATCTGACCTTCCTGAAAATGACTTTCATATTTATCCAGAGCTCTTGTAATGCCTCCGAATTCTGGGCTCAAATACTCGTCAATCGGAGTGCCGAGAACAACCAGAACAAACCTTGCCTCACTTATCGTTTGAGGGTCGCTGGATGTGAACAGATTTTCTTTTTCAAGCGCCGCCCGAAGAGCTTCGTTTCCCCCTCTTTCCTTAAAAGGGAATTTGCCTTCTTGAATTTCCTTAAGCGCTTCTTTGTTGATATCCAAAAGAACGGTTTTTACGCCGCTATTCGCAAATACAACTCCAAGAGGCAGGCCGACGTGTCCGGCACCTCCAATGATACAAAGTTCGTATTTCATCCCGTTAAAAACAGCCATGTTTTGCGATTGATGATTATTCGCATTCTACCCAATACGAGTAAAAAAGAAAAGAGACCTTCCGTTGTTCATTGAAAGGCTATCTTAGAACACATGACAGAAATTTTTATTTACTGCATGGGGCTTTTTGTCTTAGCGTAACCGTCTCGGGCCCTTTTTTTAAGTAGGTTGTTTCTAAAGCATAAAAAAACCATTTTGCGTAATGTGGAAACCATTTTTTAAGATTAAAACGGCTCTTCCCCTTCTCGCGCATAATCCATCTTGCCGGCACTTCCGCCACCCTCCAGCGAAGCCGGTGGCACTTCACAAGAAGTTCTATCGCATATGTGAAGCCGACACTGGATTCAATTTCTATCGTATCAATAACGCGCCTACTGAACAGTCTCCACGCGTACGTGGCATCGGTTGCCGGAAGAAACGCGAGACGATGGAGGAAAAAAGACCCCATTCTCACCAAAAAAGACTTGAAACGCGGTCCGCCGCTCATTTCTCCTCCTTTGATAAGACGGCTCGCCACAACAATATCATTTCCTTCTTTAAACTTACCATACATCCCGTCTATGATTTCCGCGTTATTTGCTTCATCAGCGCCGAACGTAAGTACAGCCGGTGCCGTTGTCGCCCGAAGACCGGTAACAATCGCGCCATGCGCGCCCTTGCCGCGATTTTTGACCGGGATTATTTCAAAATTATGTTTTTCTTTTTGCAGAGCAATAAGCGTATTATCCTCATCAAAGTCATAACAAACAAACACTCTAAACGGCGTTTTCACGTGACGCTCAAAAGCACGACAAACATCTAACATGTTTTCTCCTTCGTTATATACCGGTATCACGATATCAAGTTCTGGTTTATTCATGTTATTTTTGTTTTTCGCAACGCTATTCTGCAATAACCGTCGGCTATGCATATTATGTCAAGCGGAAATCTATATCTAGGATCGGCGTTCGCAACAAAAAAAGGCGCGAAGTAAAGAATGATTACCGAAAAAATAAAAAGGTTTTCTTTTTCAAAAAAGTTTTTTTTTGTTTTCCATACAATGTATACCCAGACGAAAAAAGGAGTCGCAAGTATTATTTTTGAAACTCTTTTTAAGCCTTCTGATGAAATCCAACGGAAATGTTCCGGAGAATGATACCCCGGACGAAAGAACGTGATAATTTTTATTCCCGTTAGTTTAAGATATTCCGCAGGGTGTTCTTTTATAAAATTAAGCGATAGTGTTTTATATGTTTCAGAGGGGATATTCATCAGATCATCAAAGCTTTTTGTTGAAAAAATTCCCTTTGCCTCCAACGCTTCCTTGTGAGAATTTTCTCCGCTAAAATCTTTTAATAAATATTTTTCCGAATACTCATTCGCGCCCGAGAAAAGGTTGTAAAAACCGTGTCCGGGAAAAAAGACGGAAGTTTGTTTTACCGCCATATTTATGCCCATAAACACAATTGCCGTTCCCGCTAAAAACAACAATCCTTTTTTTATATAATTTTTTGTTTTCTCTTCCTTCTTATACAAAAGAAGAAGCGCCGGCAGAACGAGAAGAATTGTATTTATTCTTATGGTGAGCATTGCTCCCGTAACACCCCCGAAAAGGAGAGTGCTCCATACGCTTTTTGACCGAACATAAAAAAAGCCTGAAGCTAAAAAACCAACAAGCATCAATACGGTCATATTGCCGTCATGAACCCGCCAAACATTCAACACGAGCATCGGGTGAAGAGAGATTATTATTATTCCCAATGCCAAGAGATATCCTAATAAACCCCGCAATTTAAAAAAATAAAGAGTCGTTATAAGGATGCTTATATATACAAATGCCTGACACGCTGGAATCCCTTCTGTTCCGCCAATTCTCATACAAGACCCCAAAAAACCCGAGTATCCTATGGGCATGAAATCGGATGTTATCGTCCCCGTATCCGAAAATTCCTTAGCGTCATTAAAAAGTATTCTGACAAAAAAAGAGGTGTTTAACGTGTTTTGAAGAACCGCAAACACAAGCACGACAACCGAAACTATTCCTATAAATAACGATGCTTTATGGGTTAACATGCGGCTTATCTTTATGTGTTGCGCGTTCATGCCTCCTTCACGCTCTCATTTTATTTATTTTTTATAATGCGGGGTGTTGGCAGTGGTACAATAAAATCTCCCCTAAATCCCCTTTCTTTTAGTTTTTGCACAAGCTCGTCGGTAATTTGCCACGAAAAGAGCAGAGCGTATTCCGGCTGGTCTTCATACAACTTGGATTCTTCAAGAATTGGAATTAGCGTTCCGGGAATATACTTATTGATTTTTGGGGAACTTTGAACCTCAAGAACGCAATCAACAATGCCTTCGTCAATGCCAACATATTTTATAAGCGTCGTCCCCCGAAACGGCGCCCCAATCCCGTACACACGCCCTCCCCTCTTCTTTATGTCCCGAAGAAGCGCTACAAGATCTAACTTTGCCAACATCGTTCTCTTCCTAAAATCATCCAACGCTTCTTTACTTAGGATTGTTTTCTTTTCTTCATCAAGAAGCGCGGGAACGGTATCTTGAACGGGATATTTGTCCTTTCTTGCCGCGTATACCCGTATTGAGCCGGCATGAGTAGGAATCTGCTTCGCGTGAATTATTTGAAGCCCATGAGTTTCCAAAAGATATTTTAAGCTGTGCAAAGAATAGTGGCGAAGATGCTCGTGATATACCGAATCAAACTGATTCATTTTTATCAGCTGGAGCAAATAGTGCGATTCCGTAATAAAAAGACCATCATCTTGCAAGACTTCCAAAATTGATTCAACCAAATCGTTCACATTATCAATATGGGCAAATGCGTTTGTCGCGGTGATAATTTTCGCGGTTCCGTATTCTTTTTTAATTTTCTCCGCAATTTCTTTCGTAAAATAGTCTAACAGCGTCGGAATGCCGCGTTCAATGGCGATTTTACCAATATCTTCCGGCGTAACGCCCAACACTTTTGCCTTATCTTTGAAGTTAGACAGAAGGTTTCCGTCATTTGATCCTATGTCCACCACCAAATCCTCTTGTTTCAGCCCAAACATTGAGCTCACTTCCCCATACAGCTCGGCGAAATTATCTCGCAGTAATTTTGTATTACTTGAAATGTACGCGTAGGATTTCGGAAAAATAACGGTTTGATTCACGATAAGCCCCGATTGAACAAGATGGCAGTTCTTGCAATATAAAATTTCTGCCGGGTAACTCTGCTCTTCTTTTGGCCTTTCTCCGATTGAATGAAAATCTTCCGCCGGCGGAAGATATCCTAAAAATAAAATTGATTCTAGGGGCGTTTGGCCGCATATTTGACAGTTTGTAACAATTTTTGACGTATTATTGCTCATGTGCGTTTATGTTTATATTCTTACTCCCGATTTTAGTTTGACTGTTTCCTGACCTTTTCTCAAGTAACTTGTCGCAAGAGCATAAAAAAACCATCGAGCATATAAGGGAAGCCATTTTTTTAAATTAAATCTGCTTTTTCCCTTTTCCCTCCTTACCCATGCCGCCGGCACTTCCACCACTTTCCAGCGAAGCCTGTGGCACTTTACCAAAAGTTCTATGGCATACGTCCAGCCCGCCGTGGATTCAATTTCTATTGAATCTAAAACTTTTTTTGACGTCAATCGCAGACCGTATGTCGCGTCACTTACTGAAAAACCCGCAAATTGCTTGAGTATAAATGAGGCAAGACGCACCAATATTGACTTAAAGAATGGTCCTCCCGTCATACTCCCCCCTTTTATAAACCTGCTCGCAACCACCATCTCATTTCCCTCTTTGAATTTTTCATACATCGTATCCACTATTCCAGCGTTATACGCCTCATCTGCCGGAAACACAATGGTCGCGGGAGCCGTTACTTCTTCAAATCCGGTCATAATCGCGTTGTGCACGCCCTTGCTTTTATTTTTGATAAAACGCACCTCAAAGCCCGTATCTTTCGCCTTTCGCGCCACTGGCAACGTATTATCCTCGTCAAAGTCGTATACAATGAGCGCCCGAATTGAGGTTCGCACTTCTTTTTTGAATGCTTCTAATACATCCAATATATTCTCTCCCTCGTTATAAACCGGAATTATAATATCTAGATCATTCATATCATGTTGCGTTCCATTGAATTTACTGTATTTCGGAAATTTTAACTATCCGTTTTTCTTTATCAGACAATTTCGCGGCTTCCATAACGCGCGCTTGTAATAGCAGTTCGTCTTCATATTTTTTTGAGCCTTCCGCTCCCCTTAAAATTTCTTTGAAGAAATCTTCCAGCATTATTTGAAAATGATCCGCGGGTTCTATCCCTATTTCTCGCACCTCGTCATCCGCATCAAGAAAAATTTTTGTTTTCCTGTCTTTCGGAACCGCATAGGCTCGCGCTACTCTTACGCACGCCTTTGTACCCAATACGCTATACGTAGATTGAAAATAAGAACCGAACACAGAAGAAGCAAGAGCAAATTTATTGTTTGGATATTCTAGCATTATCTCCGTTTTTATATCTACACCGCTTTCCGAATCAATTATTAAGCGGCAAAAAACGCTTATCGGTTCTTCATTAAACACCATCCGACTCGCGGAGACGGGATACCCCGCCGACCCATAAAAAGAGCCTCCAGAGAGCTCTTTCTGCATCATTGTACTGCTTCTTTCCGGCATAGGATACCCAAACACCCCCTCAAACCTTATGAGCTCTCCCAATATTCCTTCCTTTATCAATGATATTGCTTTCGCATGCTGAGGATGATACCGAAACATGTATCCTTCAAGCAAGCGTGTTTTATTTTTTCTCGCCGACGCGACCATTCTTTTCGCCGACGCGTAAGAGGTTGTAGCGGGTTTTTCGCAAAGCACGTGCTTGCCCGCTTCCGTTGCTTTTATACTCCATTTCTCATGGAGCCCGTTAGGAAGAGAAACATAAACCGCATCAATCTTTTTGTTGTTAATTACGTCTTCGTATGTTCCAAAGGCGGTGCAATTAAACCGTGAAGAGATTTCTTTCGCTTTTTCCGCCGACCTGCTCCCTATCATTCCAAGCTCTGCCATACCTGAACCGCAAATCGCGGGAAGCATTCCCTTTTGAGCAACACGAGAACAGCCCAATATGCCAAACCTAATCTTGCTTGAAGAGTTCATCGTGTACAATAGGTGTTTCGCAATCATCCCATTTTTTGGTAAAAAAGGTTGCGTGTTTTTTGATTTTTTTTATTTTCATGTTGATGCTTGCAACCAGTTAACATAAAAAATAATCGCTTAATATTTAGCCAGAAAAGAATTAAAAGAAGAAATAACAGATTCAATTTGCTCTTTTGAAAGTCCCGGATGACAGCCAATGAAAAAGCCATTATCCCGAATCCATCGGGATATTGGCAGCTTTCCCACAATTCGTTTTGGCGCGCTCCGAAATGCCGGCTGGTCGGGTAGACAGCCCGCGAAGAATGGCCTATTTTCTATGCTTTTTGATTCAAGAAATTGAAGCAACTCTTCTCTCCTAAAAGGAGCGTTTTTTTCAATAACCATCGGATATCCATAAAAGCTGTGAAACGCGCCTTGCCGGACGGTTGGAAGACGAAGATATTTCGCGTGTTTTGAGAGCGCGCTATTGTAAGATGTCACATTCTTTATTCTGCTTTGATTAAATGAATCCAGTTTTTTTAATTGTTCTATGCCAAGCGAGGCCGCAATGTCGGTCATGCAGACATTATATCCAAGGCGACAAAAGACATACTGCTTATTATATTTACCGATAATACTGTCTTTATAAATAAAATCTTTTGATTGAACGAGGCGAATCGGCAAACGGCCAAATTGACGCAATGAGGTTAGAATATCGCAATATTTTTGACTGTTGGTAAGTACCATGCCTCCTTCGCCAGTAGTGATATTGTGAGCAACGTAAAAACTGAATGTTATGATATCACCGAACGAACCGCACATCCGCTTACCGATGCGCGACCCATGCGCCTCACAAGAATCTTCTATCACTTTAAGGCGATACTTTTTCGCAATACGCATAATTTCGGGCATGTCGGCCGGATTACCGAACGTATGCACCACCATGATTGCGCGAGTTTTTTTAGATATCGCCTTTTGTATTTCAGCCGGATTTATGTTCCATGATGTCGGGTCAACGTCAACGTATACCGGCACGAGCCCTAGTTGTAAGATTGGCGATGCTACGGAGGAGAAGGTTGTCGCGGGCAGTATCACCTCATCGCCTTTTTTCATATCTCCAGCCTCAATAAGCGTCGCGATCGCCAATATGTTCGCGGATGTGCCGGAATTTACCGCAACCGCGTATTTTGTTCCGATATATTCGGCAAACTTTTCTTCAAACTCCCGAGTTTTTAGCCCTTGAGAAATACGCAAATCTAAAAGCGTGTTTAAGGCGCTTGTAATTTCCAGATGATCAAATACCGGCCAGCCGATGGAAATACGTGAAGGAAGAAATGTTTTTTTCTGTTCAACAACAACGCGTTTCACTAAATTAAAAAGCTTTTCTCTGTTGTTCATGTTATCGTATTGCTTATTTACGTTATTTCGGAAATTTTAACAACTCTTTTCTCTTCGTTTGACTGCATCGCCGCTTCAACAACGCGCGCCTGATTAAGCAACTCTCTCTCATAATCTTTTTTACTCTCTTTCCCTTTTTTAATTTCGCCGCAAAAATCGTGAAGCATCAGTTGAAAATGATCCGCCGGCTCAATCATCATTTCTTCCACCTTATCATCTTTGTCCAAATACATCTTTGTCGGCATATCGCGCGGAACCGTATAAGCCCGTCCCATTCTTAGATACGCCTTATCACCCAACACGCCATACATTGAATGGTAATACGAACCAAATATGGATGAGGTAAAAGCGGTTTTCCCATTAGAGTAATTCAACGTTATATCATTTCTCACATCAATGCCGCTTTCCGGATCAATCGTTAGCTTACAATACACGCTCTCCGGCTCTTCATCAAATACCATTCGGCTCGCCGAGATTGGATAACCGCCCGAAACATACAGAGACCCTCCCCCAAGCTCTTTGCTCATTGGAATGAGACTCTTGTGGGGCATATCATATCCAAAACAGCCATCAAATCTCATAAGATTTCCTAACACGCCTTCTTGAATCAGTTTTTTTGCCGCGCTGTTTTGAGGATGATACCGAAACATATATCCTTCAAGCAGCCGAACATTTTTATTCTTAGCGGCTTGAATCATTTTTCGCGCCGACGCGTAAGAAGTTGTCGCCGGTTTTTCGCAAAGTATGTGTTTTCCCGCGTTCGCCGCTTTTATCGCCCACTCTTCATGCAAAGAATTTGGCAAAGAAATATACACCATATCAATTTCTTTGTTATTCAACACGTCGTCGTAGGTTCCAAATCCCACCGAACCAAACCTTCCCGCTACTTCTTTTGCTTTTTCAGGGTCCCGACTGCCAACCATTATAAGATTAACCTGTTCGGAACTCGCGACGGCCGGCAATATACCTTTTAAAGAAATTCGAGAACAACCAATGGCGCCAAGCCCAACTTTTGGCAATGCGTTCATGATAAAAATTTTACATAAAGCTCCTTACTAAGTCCGCGAATAATTTTTATACTAAACCAAAACTCATTTTTTTAATTTCTATTCCGCTTATCCTAACAAGGGCTCTATGTAGAGTCAATTCGCCCTTCAATGCACGTGTTTCTCTGCTTTTGTTTTTTCATCAAATTAAAACAATATATGTACGCGACGAGGGCAACGCCGATAACGACCGGAGTAAACTGCCCCTCATCAATTCTCTGCACAACAAACGGCAACCAAGCGATGAAGAGATGCGTGACGAATAATTTAGCAATAAATTTTTTATCTATTTCAAAAAAATTTTTTACTAATATTGGCACGCCCAGCAAAAACGCCGGCCAGCCGTATCCGACGATTCTCTGAACTCCCGTGCCGGCCGCAACGCCGATGACATAACTTGTCAGACCATACGCCACGGCAACCAAAAACCAGAACGGAAAAGTTTTCCAAATTTGTTTTATCTTGTTTTTTAATATGTAAAAAAGTGCGCAAGGGGCTATTCCGAAAATCGTTAGCAGCGTTATGAGCGTTTGAAGAGGAGCTATAAAATTAAAACCGCAAACGCCCACCCCTCTTATGTTTCCAAATAATTCAAACTGCGGCAGATTAAATTGAATTATCGGGTCACAGTTTTGATACGTATTCGTCCACGGATTCAAACCCAAAACATTTCTCATAAAGTTATAAGAGAGTTTTGCAGCCAGGTAGACTGAGCTGTTTAAGTCGTGTTTGTTTGGCTGGCCAATTTCTTTCATCACGCCAGAAACAAAAAGAGAAATTAACATGATAACGATTATAGTTATGGCTAGGTTTTTTTTGGAACATAACCAAGCCACAACTGAATACATCACACCCAAAAGTATCGTAGACTCTCTCGTAAGAAAAAGGAAAAAAAGCACAAGAAGACTTGCGCCTTGTTTTTTTACCGACAATAGCAGAAAAAACAAAGCCGTCAGAAACATATAAAACATATCTGGGTGAAATATAATACTCAATGAATCAAGAACATACGGTAATCCAAAAAGAGGCACCATGAGGAGTGGGGACCCAATCGTGTGTTTTAATATGAGAGCGTTTACGATAAGAAAAAGCAGAAGAGACGCGATTGCTATAACCAGAAATGCCTCATAGACGTTTAGAGCGGAGTGTCCGCTTAACCAACCGGCGATAAAAGGATGAAGAAAGCGAACGGAGTACGGCTCTATAAGCGTTTGCAAATTTCCATTTGCCGCCGCGATATACCACTCACTGTCACCATTGCGTATCGGGCCTGAAAAAATAGCCACAAGAGGCTCAATAAAAATTGCCAAGGAGAACAACACCATGGTCATTGCGACGGCAACAAGGAGAATGTTTGTTATGTCCTTTTTTTTACCATTCATCATTCTTTTTTTATGCAATTATAGGCCGCATACCCATATCCCGGCATCGTATTTCCAATTTTTATTCCTAATACACTTGGTGTTTCTTTGGAAAATGTATCGCCCTCTAACACGCACCCCGGAACTTCCGGCGGAGCCAGCATTCCACTATACCGTTGTTGTATAAAAATAAAGGCTGTTTTTTCTTTTGGTTTTTGGGACAGCACATACGGATACGCGCGCTTATAATCATCAAAAAAGTACCACGAACCTCCTCCCGAACCGCCTCCTATACCAAACACCACATCTTCAGTTTCATATGAGCCAATAACTTTCGCAACTTCCGCGCGGGCTTCTTTAAGGCCCTGCCCTTGTTTTATAAAAAAAGGGAACAAAAGCGCGGTGCGCGCGAAGCCAACTGTTATAAGAGCTAACACCATTATGGTTGCCCCCCTTCCGACTGCTTTTGTTTCAAGAAACAAGCGGATAAAAATCAAACAGATGACCGGCGCGAAAAGAGTAATATAGTACGTGTGTCCGATCGTATAAACTATTTTCCCCACAAGATACGCGATAGCAAGAGCGCATATCAGAGTTACGGTTGGCGAAGCAATACGGCTCCTATGTTTCCACCAAAAGAATATTCCCGAGACAAATAATAATAATATTGCCGCGCCGTAAAACGGAGCCGCTTGGGAGAAAATATAGTGATTGAGAAAATTTGATGAAGTAAACAACTTTAATCCCTCCTGCCCGATGGAATGCACAATGATTGTCGCGTAAACAAACGTTCCCTCAATAGTTTCGCGGATACCGTAAGGGCCTATCGCAATTCCACCCAGAGACACAACAAACGCGACAAGAAGCATCGCGCTTCCTTTTATAACAATTTCTCTGAAAAAAAACACTATGCCAAACATCAAACCTAATACAAATATGGAAAAAACACCCGCCGCCGCGTGTGTCGCAAACATTAATCCCAAAAGAACACCAAAACATATCCAACTATATCTTTTTGATATGTAAAAAGGCGTTAAGGCTCCCAAAACCACCCAAAGCCTTGCTAAAGTTTCGGGACGACCAACTTCGGTCAAACTGGCCGCAAGCGCGAAAAAGGCGAGCACAATAAGCCCGACCATAGACCAGTCCAATTCCTTCCTTCTTGCCGCTACCTTATAAAAAAGCAGGGCGGAAAGCCATATAACCGCAATATTTATAAAAGATAAGGCTAAGAGAGCTCCTTCCGGCGACGCTTCTGGCATTAAAGCTCTTAATACGACCTGAAAGAGTGGCGGGTGAAAAAGAAATTTTTTCATTCCGGAAGGATCTATAATCCGATTTATCGGCCATCCAACCGGATCTATCGGATTTACAAGACTTCCGTGTTTCGCAAATTCAACCGCCGGCACTAGAAAAAACATGGAATCGCCCGCCGGTATCGGATAAGCATTATCCGCAAACACAAAAAAAATTACTGATACGAGAAACGCAACAGCAATAATTATTCTTTTTTTGGAGCACATTTTATTCATAATCTATGGCATTGCGATTCTTATCGCGTAGAGCATACTATCGCCGCTGAATTTAATGCGTATCCGAAAGCCATTTTTTTCTAAAAACGCCTTTAGTTCACTGACTTTCCTGTTTTCATATTCATGATATTCCATACTTATGCTCTTCACCATTGCAAGCGTTTCCGGAGATGCGTTAAAAAGTATTTCGTATTCCGCTCCCTCACAATCCATTTTGAGAACGTCTATTTTTTCAATATTGTTTTTTTTAACTATCTCGTCCAAGCTTACGGTTTTAACTTTTATGATATCGCGCTCCTCTGTTTTTGAAAAAACAAACGAGTGGGCGGCTGCGCTTTTTTTATATAAAATAAAGTCCCTTACTCCTCCTTTTCCCGCCACCGCCTGATTTACCGGAACGATGTTTGACAAGTTATTCAAACCGATGTTTTTCTCAAGCATTTGAAAATTATCCGGCGCCGGTTCAAAAGCGTATACGCGTCCGTTTTTTGCCCGTGAAGCGGCGAATATTGAGAAGAGTCCTATGTGCGCCCCAATATCTATCACAAGATCATTGTTTTTTATTTCAAAATCCGCCGGCGCGTGCGTCCGTTCAAGCCAAACCTGGTTAAATATCACCCTGTCGTTCGTTCCAGAACGAACCGCGCACATTATTCCACTTCTTGCCTTGTATACTACCACGGGACGGCGAATAATATTAAAATAATCGGCAAGATATATCGGCCAGTTCTTAAGAATCCGTATTGCTTGTATCAATATGTTAAGCTTTGACATGCGCGCAACAAAGTTTAATCTCTAAATCCTAATCTCTAAATCCTAAATAATTTCAAAATTCAAATTTTAAATCTCAAAAATGGTTTTATTCTTTTGTGTTTCTGACATTTGAGATTGTTTAGAGATTAAAACAATCATATACCGCATACCCGTACCCTGGCATCGTGTTTCCCAGTTTTATGCCAAAAATTTGAGGCAGACGTTTTGAGAAGGCGTCATACGTTAGCGCGCATCCGTCAATTGCCGGCGGATACCGCATTCCGCTGTACCGTTCTTGAAAGAATATGAGAGCGGTTCCTTTTTTCGGCTTCTCCGGCCAAGTATTGTAGGCATACACCTTTTCATACTTTTCCGTCAGGGTCCAAAGGCCTCCAGTCACTCCAATCCACTTATCCTTTCCTTCATACGAAATGACACGTTTCGCAAAATCGGCGCGCGCTGTTTCAAGCGTCACCTCTTGTTTCAAAAAAAACGGGAAGAGCAGCGCCGTCCTTACAAAGCCAGTCGCAACAAGAAGAAGTATTATTACCGTCGCGCTTTTCCAACGCCATTTCTGCTCCAAAAAAAATAATATGAATATGGCAAACATGAGTGGCGCAAAAAGCGAGATATAAAATACATGTCCCATGTTATACGTTACTTTTCCAAGCGCGTACATAAGAATAACGGCACATAAGAGCGTTATAAGGGGCGAGGCAAGTCGCGCGCGATATTTCCAGTATAAAAGAACGCTTTCCACAACGAACAATATAATCACTAGGCCATAAAAAGGCGTTGCCGGCGAACTAACATAGTGAGTTATTACATTTGAGAGCGTAAACCATTTTTCCGTTCCTTCGGCAATAATATGATTTACCGTGGCTACGTGCCGAAATGTCGCCTCTATCGTTTCGCGAACCCCAAAAGGTCCGACGGCAATGCCTCCCAGAGCCACCATAAACCCGATGCCAAGAATTTTACTTCCTTCAAATACAACATCTTTCCATTTGTATATCACTCCAAACACAATGCCTAATATCAACAATGAAAAGATCCCGGCGGGAGGATGTGTCGCAAACATAAGCCCTGCAAGAATGCCATACACAACATACGCGTATTTTTTTGAAATATACCATGGCACGAGACACGCCAAGACCAGCCAGAGGCGCGCGAGCACCTCCGGCCTGCCGTTTTCAGCTAAACTTGAGGCAAGCGCGATAAGCGCCAAACCGACAATAAGCGTTTTTTGCCAAACAGCTCCTTTTTTCTTTTTTGCTACTTTATAAAAAAACAGGGTTGAAAGGCATAAGACCGCGACATTTATGAACGCAATCGCGAGAAGCGCACCTCGGGGCGTCGCTTCCGGCATTAACACGCTAACGGCAAGTGGAAAGAGAGGTGGATAAAAAAGAAACCGCTTCATGCCCGTCGGGTCAATAATTTTATCTATCATCCACTCTGACGGATATAAGGGGCTTGTAAGCTCCCCTTTACTTGTAAACTGCACCGCGGGTACCACGAAATATAAGGCATCTCCCGCTGGAACGGGATACGCGAAATAAGCAAACGTCAAAAGAAGAAGAGATGTTGCTCCCGCTACAAAAAAAATAGTTTTCCCCGAAGTTATACGCATTAGATTTTAAACATCAGCTCTTCCGTCAGAAAATGATTTGAAGTAGGCACAAAAGGATGCTGTTTTGAAATCAACCTGACAAGACGCCGCTTGAGCAGCTTGAATAGAAAATAATGTGGCGCAGAGAGAAGAACCAGACATTTTCCTCCAAGAGAATAGTCCTCAAAAAAGATATTGTTCAAAGCCACTATTTTCTTTTTCCAATCCAAAAACCTGAACTTTTTCTCTTTTAACACAAACGACACGACGCTTCCAATAACACCTAACCCGAAAGAAAAACGCAATTTTTTCACGTATGTTTTTAGTTTTTCCGATTTTGAATAAAAAGCCTCGTACGCGCGTCGAACGGCGAGCGCGTAATAAATAAAACCTTCTTTGCTTTCAAAGAAATCTCCCTGTAAACCAACGTGGTCTTTTCCATGAGCCGACAGGATGACCGCGCTTTTGTTCGTCACAACAATATACTCATAATTAATCAGCACTTCCCAAAAAATAGTGGAATCAATAGGCTCGCGCCTTTCTCCCCGATCAAGAAAATTTACCGGATTTGACATTGCTTTTTCCATCGCTTTTATAAAATCCCCCCTTCGCATGAAAGATTGATATCCCATGCTTCCCAAATAAGGATGACTGTACGCTTTCCGAAAAAACCATTCCATCGGATATTTGTCGGATTTTATAATACCTTCACTTAAAAAACGGGGGGGCAGGGGGGGCAGAATTTCCAACGTTACCATGTTACTAAACACGGAAGCAGCTTCGGGATTTGAAAGAAAAGAACGCACCCCTTCTTCAACATAATTACGGGAAAGCCAATCATCGCTTCCCAAAGCCTGCATAAAATGACCCGAAGCGTGCTTCGCGCACTCCAAATAATTATTGCCGCTTCCGATATTGCTTTTGTTCTGAAAAAATTTAATTCTTGAATCTTTCCCCGCGTATTCTTTAATTATTTCCAAAGTATTATCCGTACTCGCGTTATCGCCTACCACAATTTCAATGTTTTGGTACGTCTGATTTATGCAACTCATAAGCGCCCTGTGAATAAAGGCGCCACTGTTAAAAGCCGGAATGCAAATGCTTACAAGAGGGTTGGAATCAGCCATGTTCGTTGTTTTACTCCGCGACAAGATAGCCGTTATATTCGTTTCTTCCGTCGAAGCGCGCCTCGGGAAAGAGTTTATTAAACCATCCCTGTTTAATTGTCCGGACTTTATAGCCTAGTTTTTCCAGATATGCCGGGCACTGAATCGCAAGGTCGCGTGAATGAATTTCAATCATAAGCTTGGGGCGATATTCCCTTAACATTTTTTCCGCGCCTTGTAATGCTTTTAACTCCTCTCCTTCTATATCCATTTTTATCACGTTCGGCGCCGGGTTCCCTTGTTTGTATACAAACGAATCAAGTGAAATTTTCTTTAAAGAGCTCCCTAAATCGAGATCTTCCTCATTCGTTACATATGCCTCAAATACTTTAATGCGTTCTTCTGCGTTATTTCTTTTTACAAGCTCCGAGAATTTCAGAACCCGCTCTTTGTTTGCTTCAAAGGCGTACACCTTTCCACTCCCACCCATACATCTTAAAAACGCGAGGCTATAATAGCCCATTTCAGCTCCTATATCATAAGCTATGTTCGCGTTCCTTGAGAACGCGCAAACATATTTCGCCAAAGACAATTCAAACAAACCAAATTCAATCCTGAGATGAGATTTCCTGCTTATGAGAAACCAGCATTTCTTCGCGATTCCGAATTTTATCCTTCTCCACTTTTCATTTGGAGAACACAACATGCTTTTTAATTTTCTTATTATGCTTATCAGCATTTTTTTGATTACTTTCTTTTTTTACACAAAGGGGAGGAGTGTGTTCAGACCGGTTGCGATATCAATTTCAGGTTTCCACCCCATCAATTCTTTTGCTTTGTTATTCAAAGGATTTCGCACGCTTGCTTCTTCCGGAGTTTTTTCCACAATACTTACTTTTTTGCCGAATATCTTTTCGCTTTCACTAATAATCTCTCCAAGTGTTATCAATCTGTCGCCGCAAAGATTTATTATTTCAAATCCTTCAAGCCCAATCGCCTTTATTATTCCCCCGGCGACATCTTCAATATGCACGAAACGCCTTCCCGATTGCGCCGATCCCACCATTACTTCTTCCTGATTTTTTACCTGGCTCATAATAGATTCCACCGCTCCCCAATTTGCTTTTCTCGGCCCATAAATAATTCCAAACCGCAGAACGGTTGCGTCATAGAATCCGTTTTTATGTTGGATCCGCAAATTTGCCTCGCTTACAAGCTTAGAGAGCGCGTATTCCGATACGTGCCCCGCGATATTGATCGTTGAATCCTCATCTTTCTCCTCCTTACCGATAAATTTTTCGTATACCCATTCGCTTGAAGCAAATATAAATTGCTTTGTTTTTTTCGCAGACGCCGCCCGCATGAGATTTAACGTCCCCATGACGTTTATATCAAAACATTCGTAGGGTTTTCCTTTGCACATCGCGTCGCTTGAGAGCGCGGCAAGATGAATAAGCGCGTCCGCATCTTCCGGAACGCATGCCACCACATCTTCTTTCCGAATATCCGCTTTTTGATACGCGTACGCTTGCGACGGCTCCTCAAGAAGATCTATGCCGTGTATCTCTATTCCTTTCCCAAGACATTGCCTTATAAACTCCCTGCCCACAAAACTTTCTGAACCCGTAATAACAATTTTCATGGTT
>MFKK01000018.1:0-25123 GCA_001781035.1 Candidatus Jorgensenbacteria bacterium RIFCSPLOWO2_01_FULL_45_25b
CATCCGACCTCCAGGATTTACGACTTCAATGTTGGGGATGTCGCACATCCCGCGGGATGAACCACATCCTGACGACGACATGGATTCCGCGTCAAGCGCGGAATGATGAGATAAGAAATTACCAGGGGGTGAGGTTGACGTAACCGTGTTTGGTGATGGTGATTGTTTTTTCAAAGTGGACGGCAAGGGAGCCGTCTTTTGTTTCAAAACTGCCGTCTTTTTTTTCTATCACTTCGGAACGTCCCAAAGATATCATCGGCTCAATCGCGAGCACCATTCCTTCTTCCAGTAGAAGTCCTGTATGTTTCTCTCCATAGTTATACACTATCGGCTTCTCGTGGAGCGCGAAACCGACGCCGTGCCCTGTTAGCTTATCCACAACGGAGAAGCCGTATTTTTTTACAACCGATTCTATGGCGGAGCCGATATCTCCCATTCTTCTTCCCTGTTTGCACACTTTTATTCCCGCCTCCAGCGCCTCTCTTCCCGCTTTCATAAGACGGCTCGCCTCTTTTGAAACTTCTCCGATTCCGATTGTGAGCGCCGCGTCTGTTATCAGCCCCTTATAATTTACACCGAGGTCAAGCGAAAGAAGGTCGCCTTTTTTTAACGGTAGGTCGTAGGGAATGCCATGCACAATGGTTTCGTTTAATGAGGCGCAGATTGAGGCAGGATAAGGAGTTGATTTGGGGGTTGAACGATAACCCAAAAAGGCGGGTGAGCCTCCCTTCTTCTCAATCAGCCTTCTTGCCTCTTTATCAAGGTCAAGAATAGAGACGCCTTCTTTTGCCTGTTTTTGGAGGGCGCACAGAGTTTCAGCAAGAATGCGTCCCGATACTTGGAGGAGCTTGATGTCGGATGGAGACTTCAACATAAATCTATGCGAACCTGCTATCCACTAATCTACAAATTACTACGAATGTATCTTTGGAGAAAGGGATGAGAGAATTTGTTCAAACACTTTGTAGGGGGCTGGAGTTCCGTCAATTTCTTCAATCCGATATTTTTCTTGTTTTAGCTGTTTAATAATCGGATAGGTTCTTTTTTTGTATTCTTCAAGGCGGACTTTAATGACTTCCGGATTATCAAGCGTGCGTTTCTTCGCGGGACCTCCGCAAAAACCGCAGATATTCGCGTCTGAAATTGACATAATCGGGAGACCGCAAACGGAGCAAATCATCCGCGTTGAGTTTCTTTTAATGGAAGACGCTTCGTCAATTGAAATTGTAAAGACGATGATATTATCCTTGCCGTATATTTCTTCCAATACTTTAATAAGCCCTCCTTCGGGGCGTTTTTCCGCGTCGCTCCCCTCTTCGGGTTCGCCAAACGCCTCATACATGGTTCGCGGAGAGCCACTAAACACAACCCCCTGACCGGTTAGGGCAATTTTTCTTGTCGCTTCTTCTATGATGTTCAGCACCCAGCTTGGAGTACACAACTTTCCCTCGTCAAAATTAATCTGTTCTTGTTTTAGAACTGGGTCGGTTCCAGCTTCTTTTGAGTGTACAAGCGATTCAATATATCTTCCCGTATCAAAATGCGTTACGTTCATTTTCCGCGAGAGAAGCTCCGCCTGCGTTCCCTTTCCCGCTCCCGGAGGGCCGTACATGATGATTGCTCTCTTGCTCATAACTTCGTTAAAATTTTTAATTACTAATATCTAATTTCTAATCAAGCACTAAATCCCAATACCCAAAACGAAAAAATCATTAGTCATTAGAAATTAGGAATTAGGTTGATTTCTATTAGACGTTTTCGTATTCCCGCATGATGAGTTGTGATTCAAGCTGTTTCATTACTTCAAGCGCGACCGCGACGACGATAAGAAGCGCGGTGCCTCCCACCGTAAGGGTTTGAATGCCCGTAAGAATCTGGGTAAGGTTTGGAAGTATCGCGACGACGCCCAAAAAGACGGCTCCAAAAAGCGTGATGCGATAGACGATTTTTGAGATGTAGTCTTTCGTATTGTCTCCCGGGCGGATTCCGGGAATGAACCCCCCATTCTTTTGAAGATTTTTTGAAATCTCTCCCGGGTCAAATGTAATCGCGGTGTAGAAGAAGGTGAAAATGACAACGAGGATGAAGTAGAAGAGACCGAAGAATATTTGATTTCCGATAAATTTATTTACAAAGCCATTTAGTTGAAGCGAGAGGTCGGGAGAAAGAATTGAGACCGCTTGCGCGATGAATTGCGGAAAGAGAAGAACGGAGAGGGCGAAGATAATCGGAATCACTCCCGCCTGATTTACCCGAAGCGGAAGGTAGGTCGCGACTCCCCCGTACATTTTATTTCCCCGAACCTGCTTCGCGTAGGAGACGGGGATCTTCCTCTCCCCTTCGTTTATGAACACAACTCCCGCGATGACGATGACGCTTAAAATAATAAACGCTATGTAGGTCGTGAGGATTTGAGGATTGTAGTTTAGAAGATTTGAATATATGCTCTCGGGAATTTGGCTTACGATTCCGGCGAAGATGATGAGTGAGAGCCCGTTGCCTATTTTGTACTCGGTAATCAGCTCTCCAATCCACATCAAAAGCACGCTTCCCGCCGTTATGACAATCACATTCGGCAACATTTCAAAAAAAGACATTCGCCCCAAGACTCCTTTTGAAACCAGAAGATTGAGGAAGCCGTATCCCTGAAGCATCGCGAGAGGAACTGAAATATATCTTGAGATTCTGTTAAACTTCGCGCGTCCCTCCGCTCCCTCCTCGTGATACGCTTTTTTGAGGCTCGGAAAGATGATGGTTAAAAGTTGCATGATGATGCTTCCCGTGATGTAGGGGCCGACTCCCAACATCATAATTGAGAGGTTTGAGAGGCCTCCGCCGGAGAAGACGTCCAAGAAGCCAAAGAGCTGGTTGGATCCTAGAAAGTTTTTGAGCTGAATCGCGTCAATTCCCGGGATGGGAATTGCGGCAAGAGCCCGGAAGATAAGCAAAAGAAGCCCCACCATAAGGATTTTTTTTCTCAAGTCGGGGATTTTGAATACCTGGAGAAACTTATTCATAGACGATCTCGCCGAATAACGAATCTATACGAATAATCGAATACGCTCTATTTGGACTACATTACACTTCCGCCTGCTTTTTCAACCGCGCTTTTTGCCGTTTCGGAGAGCGAAATTCCTTCAATTTTTATCGCGGACGATACTTCTCCGCCCAATACTATTTTCACCTTTCTCTTTCCTCGTATCAAGCCTTTCTTTTCCAGCACTTCTCTGGAAAGAATTTTTTGTTCCGCGAGCTTTTCTAGATCACCTGTTTTTATCACAAGCGCTCTCTCTTTTCCGACAACAATGTTTTTTGAGCCCTTCTTTTTCGGGATTTTCATGATGATTTCGGTCGCGGTGGAGGGCATTCTTCCGGCTCGGGCTTTTTGCCCTTTTTGCCCCTTCCCCGAATAGGTTCCGCGCTTGCCTCCCCGCCCGACACGCTTCTTGTTCTTATTTTTTTGTGTTGGCCTGATTTCGTGCAGTAACATAAGATTTAAGCTTCTTTATTATTTGTATCCGATGCCATTTGAACCGTTTCTGTTTTTTTCTGTTTTTCTTCTCCAATTTTACCACTTCGCGATTTCAATTTTTTTAAGGCTTCTATTGTCGCCATCGCGTTTGTCAGTTTATTTTTCGTTCTTCCTAAAATTTTTGCCGAAATATCCCGCACGCCCGAAAGGTCAAGCACCGTTCTGCAGGAGCCACCGGCAATAAGCCCGTGTCCTGCTTTGGTCGGTTTTAACCGCACGCGGGAAGCGTCGTATTTTGCCTCTACATCATAAGGAATCGTTCTTTCCTGTTTTAGGGGAAAGGTGAAGATGTTTGATTCCGCCTTCTTTTTTGCTTTCTCCACCGCGCTCGCGACATCCAGCCCCTTTCCGATTCCCACTCCCACCTTTCCTCTGCGGTTTCCAACAACAACAGTCGCGCGAAAACTAAACCGCTTTCCTCCCTTCACCACACGGCTTACTCTTCGGATTTCAATTACCTTATCGTCGTACTGACTTACCGGTTTTACTGGTCTTTGTCTTATCATATTTTTTAAAACTCAAGCCCTCCCTCTCTCGCGCCTTCGGCAACCGCTTTTACTCTTCCGTGATACGCCCTGCCTCCTCTATCAAACACCACTTCTTTTATTCCCGCTTTTTTCGCCTTTTCCGCCACAAGCAAGCCGACTTTTTTCGCGACTTCCGTTTTTGTTCCTTTTTCTTTTAATTCCCTTGAGGATACCGAGGCGATTGTCTCATGTTTTTCATCATCAATCAGCTGAACGCTTATGTAAGCGTTGCTTCTGTGCACGGAAAGGCGCGGACGATTGGAAAGAACTCTCACTTTGATATGAGTTCTTTTCTTTCGCAATATTCTTGTTTTGTTTAAGCGTTTTTTTATGTTCATCTCTATAATAAGCTCTAAACTCTAATTTCTAATCTCTAAACAAATTCAAATTTCAAAAAAAGAAAAACATGTTTTTGAGCCTGGATATTTGAGATTGTTTAGAAATTAGGATTTAGATATTAGAGATTAACTATTATATGTAATACATTATTGTTTGTCTTGTCTTTTTTTAGCCCGAGAACGACCGCGGTCTCTAACGGGATTCATGTTATACGGAGCCGGCTTTTTTGCCCGCCTTTCTTCTAATTATCTCGCCCTGATACCTGAAGCCTTTTCCTTTGTACGGTTCCGGCTTCTTCATCGCTCTGATTTCAGAGGCAACCTGTCCTACAAGCGCCTTATCAATTCCCTTGATTTTTACCAGCGTGTTTTTTTCACATTCAAACACAATACCCGGCACGGGAGCGTATGTTACCGGATGAGAGAATCCAAGCGCGAGCAAGAGCCCGTCGCCGTCTTTGTTTACCTTGTACCCCACTCCCTCCAAGAGAAGCGTTTTTTCAAATCCTTTCGTTACTCCGTCTACGGCGTTTTGAATAAGCGAGCGGAGGGTTCCCCAGTTGCTTCGGTACTGCTTCTTTTCATTTTCAACGCTCACCGCGACAAACTTATCTCCCACCTCAACCAGCGTCCCTTCAATCGGCCGGACTTTTAATGTTCCGAGGGGGCCTTCAATCAAAAGTACGCCGTCCTCACTTTTTTTGACGGATACTTTTTCCGGAATTTCTATTGGTTTTTTACCGATCTTGGACATATTCGCATAAACCCTAAATCCTAATTTCTAATCTCTAAACAAATTCAAATTTCAAAAAAAGAAAAACGTTTTTTGATTTTGATATTTGAGATTATTTAGAGATTAGGATTTAGATATTAGAGATTAACCGTTTTTATTTACCATACTTGAAAGAGGAGTTCGCCTCCCACTTTTTCTTGTTTTGCTTGCTTGCCCGTCATCACTCCTTTTGGGGTTGATAAAACGGTTAATCCATGCCCTCCTTTCGCAACTTTAATTTCCTTGTAGCCGATATACTGATGAACGGACGGCTTGGAATAAAAACGAACTCCTTCAATTTTTCGTTTTGCCCGCACGTCCAGAAACATAAACCTTTTTGACGGCCTTCCCTTGACCTCAACGCTTTCTATAAAACCGTTCCGTTGGAGTATTTCGGCAATGACCTTATCCATGCGAGTTGACCTCGTCTTCATCATCTTCTTTCCCGTCATCTGGGCATTTTTAATTTTTATAAGAAAGTCTGTATACATGTTAGGCTTTAGGCTTTAGGCTTTAGGCTTTAGGACGATTAGTTTTTTTCTAATGCCTAGCGCCTAATGCCTAATGCCTTGTTGTATCACCATGAGGATTTTTTTACGCCTGGAAGCTCGCCACGGGACGCCATTTCCCTGAAACAAATTCTGCACATATTAAAATCTCTCATGTATGCCCTGTTTCTTCCGCAACGAAAACAGCGGCGAATAATTCGTGAACTGAATTTTGGTTTCTTTTTTGCTTTCGCAATTAATGCTGTTCTTGCCATGATGTTAGGCTCTAGGCGCTAGGCTTTAGGCTCTAGATTTTTTGATTAGGATTTTGACTCCAAGCGTTTTAATGGTACCTTAATTGACCTGTAAAAATCAATCATTTTTTGCCTGTCCCGCCCTCTTCCGACCAGCGTTATTTGCACTCCAAAATTCACCTTTGACTTGTTTGGGTCTATTTCCGGAAAGACAAGCTGGCTTTTTAATCCGATATTCAGATTTCCGGTTTCATCCACGTTTGAAAGCTCCAGCCCCCGAAAGTCTTTTACGCGAGGAAGAACGATCCTCACCACTCTTGTAATAAAATCTTCCATTCGTTTTTTCCGAAGCGTTGTTTTTAAGCCTATAATTTCGTCCATGCGCAACTTAAAACCGGCGATTGATTTTTTCGCTTTGCGTTCCGAGGGTTTCTGACCCGTTATCGCGGCAAATTCTTTCATAATTTCAGGAAGAATTTTGTCTTCAAAATGCGCCTGCTCGCTCTGCCTTCCGATTCCGGTATTTACCACCACTTTTTCAATTTTTTCGGAAATTTTTTGCATATCCTTATCTAATAGACATATTCCCTAATAATCTTTCTACTGCAATTCTCGGATTTCGGCTCCGACTTTGCGGAAATTCCTCAACAGATTCTTTGGAATATGCTTCGGAATTTCCGCTTCGTCTCGCCTGAAATCCGAAACTTTCGTTACGAACATTATTAGGGAACATGTCTAATTATCGCTTTACATTTTTTGCATATCCGCACCTTCTTTCCTTTTTCCTCCTTATGTCCCACGCGCGTCTGCTTTTTGCATCCCGAACATACGAGCATGATATTTGAAATTTTAACAGGGCGGGAAAGCTCCACTATCTGCCCCTTCTCTCCTTCTTTTTTTGGCCGAAGATGCTTTTTGTAGAGGTTCATTCCTTCCACAGAAACGGTGCCTTCTTTATGAACGCCAACAACCTTACCCGTCTTTCCCCGGTTTTTTCCCGTTATAATTTTGACCACGTCTCCTTTTTTTATGCGCATATATTTATACCAAATCTTTGGCGAGCGAATAAATTTCTTCAAATCCCATCTCTCTCATTTCTCTTGGAATCGGGCCAAATACACGGGTTCCTTTCGGTTTTGTTCCGTCTACCAAGACAACCGCGTTTTCGTCAAATGTAATATACGAGCCGTCTTTTCGGCGCAAGGCATTTTTTTGGCGCACGACAACCGCCCGCACGATGTCTTTTTTCTTAACCTGCTTTCTTGGTTCGGCAACCTGAACGGAAGCAACCAGAATATCGCCGATTCCCGCGTATCTTCTTCTTGTTCCCCCCAATACGCGAAAACAGCGCACGATTTTCGCGCCCGAATTGTCGGCTACTTTTAATATGGTTCGTTCTTGAATCATTTTGTTAGAATCTAGAAGCTAGAATCTAGAAAACAGAATATCGGCACTTCTATTTTCTATTTACTATTTTCTAATTTCTTTATAATTTCCCAGTGTTTGTCTTTTGACATCGGCCTGATTTCCTGGATTATAACCACATCGCCTGTTTTGTAGGCATTTTTTTCATCATGCGCTTTTAAGCGATTTGTTACTTTAATGTATTTCAAATAACGCGGGTGTTTTTTAAGACGCACGATTTCTACCACCCTTGTTTTATTCATCTTGTCGCTTACAATTGTTGCTTTTAGTTTTCTCATATGACCGATGCGAAACTACGAATGGTTCGACTTCGCTCACCACAAGTTATCCGAATCTACAAATATACGAACGACATTTATTGTTTTTCTTTTCTGAATGTTTCAAATATCGCGATGCTTTTTCTTACCGCTCTTATTTCTTTTATATTCTTTACCTTTCCTGAAAACAGCTCAAGACGCAGATCGTGCAATCTTTTCCTTGAATCAATGATTTCCTTTTCCAGCTCTTTCTCCGTTTTTTTTCTGTGCTCTTGGGATTCCTTTTTTTTCATGATATTAGGCTCTAGATGAAATTACTTCGCGATAATTTTTGTTTTAATCGGCAATTTATGACCCGCCATTTGAAGCGCGCGCCGTGTTTTTTCCTCACCTGCTCCGTCTATTTCAAACAATACTCTGCCCGGCTTCACTACTGCAACGTAGTGATCCAGTTCTCCCTTTCCTCCTCCCATTGTTACTTCCGGGGGAAATTTCGTAATCGGCTTATCGGGGAAGATGCGAATCCATAACTTTCCCTCTTTTTTGAGATTGTGCGCGATTGCCTTTCTGGACGCCTCAATCTGTCTTGATGTTATCCACGCGCCTTCCGTAGCCTGAAGCCCAATACTCCCATAGCTTAGCTTGGTTCCTCTCGTCTCTTTCATTCTCTTCTTTGACCTTCCTTTCTGCATCTTTCTATGTTTTGTTTTTTTGGGCTGTAGCATGCTTTGAAATTTCTAATTACTAATTTTTAATTTCTAATGACGAACGGAAATTTTTTGTTTCATTAGGAATTAAATATTAGAAATTAGTTCTTTTCGAATATGTCTCCTTTATAAATCCATACTTTTACGCCTATTACGCCATACGTGTTATACGAGATTGCCTCGGCATAGTCAATGTTCGCGCGAAACGTCTGCAGGGGCATTCTTCCAAACGCGAGCCATTCGCTTCTTGAAATTTCAGCCCCATTTAATCTTCCGGAAAGGCGGATTCTCGCGCCCTTCACCTCTCTGTTTTGTTTTAGAGCGTCAAGATTCCGTTTTATGATTCTGCGAAACGGGAGACGACGTTCAACGTCGGAGGCGATCTGCTGGGCGATAATCGCGGCTGAAACTTCCGTACGCTTCAATTCTTCAATATTCACGTGAAGCACGAAGTTTTCGGAAATGCGATTTTCTTTCCGAATCGCCTTTATTTTTCTTACAATTTCATTTTTTAAATCTTCAATTCCCTTTCCTCCCCGTCCGATAATAAGTCCCGGTCTTCCCGCTTTGATATTTATCCGAATCTCTTCCGCTCTCCTTTCAATAAGAAGGTCAGCTATTCCCGCCTGTAAGATTCTTTCTTTGATAATTTCCCGTATGGCGTAATCCTCTTCTATAAAAAATCTTAGAGACTTCTTAAAAAACCACCTGTTTGCCCACGAGGTTGTGATTCCTAATCTATGTACTGTTGGTTTGATTTTTTGTGCCATGATACTAAAACTTAGAATCTAGAATCTAGAATTTAGAATTTAGGGATATAGATTTCTTTTACACTGATTTGCGCTGGAATAATTTTGTTTTCTTTTCAGGTTCCGGCTTATCGTCGCCTTTTATTTTTTGCTTGTTTGTCCCGCTTAATTGCTTTTTTCTATTTTTTTGTTCCGAAGCACGGCTTTCTCCTTTTGCTTTTTTCTTTCCCGCGCGAGCGGAATAGTCTTTTTTAATCACAGAGAAAGATGGTTGTCGCACGCCTTCCTTCGCGTCAACAACAAGCAGAACATGGCTCATTTTTTTTTGAATCATCGCGACCGAACCCTTTGCTCTCGGAGTCCAGCGTTTTATGACCGGCCCCTCATCCACTCTTAGTTCTTTTATATAGAGGGAGGTTTCGGGGAGCTTGTTATTGTTCACCGCGTTTACGACTGCGGAGCGAAGAAGCTTCAGAAGAGGAACACCCGCTCTTTTTGAGGAGAGCGCGAGTTCCGCTTCCGCCGCTTTTACCGGAAGCCCCCGAACGAGACCAGCAACGAGCCGCATCTTTCGCGGACTAATTTTTACGTATCGCAATATGGCTTTTGCTTCTGACATATCATTTACTTATCTCCCTGCTTCGCTTTCTGTTCTATATCTTTTTGTATTTTTCCTCCGTGTCGGATAAATTTCCTTGTCGGAGAGAACTCTCCCAACTTATGACCGATCATGTCTTCGCGAACGCGAACTTCAATAAAATCTTTTCCGTTATGAACCAGAAAGACGTGTCCCATCATTTCGGGAGAAATTTCTGACCCTCGCTTCCATGTTTTAATGGGCGTCTTTCCATCAGGCGCTGTCTTATCTATTTTCTTCTGCAGTTTTGGATCAATGTATGGTCCTTTTTTTAAGCTTCTTGACATGTTGTTGGGCTTTAGGCGTTAGGCTTTAGGCTTTAGTTACTTTCTTCGTTTTAGAATTAGTTTGTTTGTCCGGTTTTTCTTCTTTCGCGTTTTTCTTCCGCCGGTTATCTTTCCCCATTTTGTTTTCGGCTTTCTCGTTCCTCTCTGGGTTCTTCCCTCTCCTCCTCCATATGGGTGGTCTACCGGATTCATCGCGGTACCTCGAACGGTTGGCCTTACTCCCATCCATCTTGCTCTTCCCGCCTTTCCAACTACCGTCAGCATGTGCTCGGGATTTGAAACTTTTCCGATTGTCGCGAGACAGGAAGAGAGCGCTTTTCGCACCTCTCCCGAAGAGAGCTTGAGGTGGGTATATTTTTCCTCATTTCCCAGCACTTGTACAGAGGTGCCGGCTGACCTTCCCAGCTTTCCTCCTCTTCCCGGCGCGAGCTCCACATTATGCACAAACGTACCCGTCGCAATCCGCTTCAGGCTTGTTCTTACTCCGAGTTTTAATTCCGCGTCTTCCGCTGTTATAACCTTGTCTCCGATTTTTAATTCATCCGGAGCGATAATATACCTTCTTTCCCCGTCCGAGTATATAACAAGGGCGATGAAGGAGGTGCGGTACGGGTCGTATTCAATTCGTTCAACTTTTCCCCAAACCCCTATTTTATTTTGTTTGAAATCAACCATGCGGTACTGCTTTTTATGCCCGCCTCCCTGATGGCGCGTTGTAATCCTTCCCTGATTATTTCTTCCCGAATGTTTTTGGAGATGCGTTACCAGCGATTTATGCGGTTTATTTTTCCGCATATTATCGTAACTCACTACCGTTGCTTGTCTTCTCCCGGGAGAAGTTGGGTTATATTTCTTCATATCTTTACATTATTTCAATCTTCTCACCTTCTTTCAGCGTTACAATCGCTTTTTTATACGCCGGTTTTCTGCCGGGCTTTCTTCCCCAGTGTTTCATTTTGCCTTCATAGCGCACCGTGTTTACGTTTTCCACGCGCACCCCGTATCTTCCCTCCACTTCTTTTTTTATCTCAACCTTGTTCGCCGACTTATCAGTCAAAAAAATATATTGATTGTCCGCTGAAATTTTTGTCGCTTTCTCGCTTATCCATGGCTTTCTAACCATATACGTTCCCGCATAGGTTTCTTCTTTTTTCTGCTCTTTCCTCTCTTCTTTTCGCGGTTCTTTCTTCTCCGCCTCTTTTTTAGTTGTTTTTTTCTTTAAAAAAGCCATAAGACGTTATATTACTTTTTCCGCGAACTCCTCAACAGCCTCTTTTTCAAACAAGACTACTTTTTTTGACGCGCAATCATAGATATTCATTCCGCCCGGATATATTGTTTTGCTTTTTGGAATGTTTCTTGCCGCCTGTAAGACTCCTTTATTTCCGGTTTTTGTTACAAGAAGGGCGCTTGGAAGCGTTTTTCCCTCGTGTGTTATAACGGTATTCATAATCGCCACCATGTGTTTTGTTTTTGGTTCCGAAATCGCGAAGGCGTCAATAATTTTGATCTCCCCGTCTTTCCACCTCTTTGAGAGGAGAGAGAGGAGCGCCCCGCGTTTCATCTTCTTGTTTATTTTTTTTGAAAAATTCCGTTCGTTGGTCGGACCGAATGTTATTCCTCCTCCTTTCCACAGGGGCGACCTGCTTGAACCGACGCGCGCCCTTCCCGTTCCTTTTTGCTTCCATGGCTTTCTTCCTCCTCCCCGCACTTCTCCTCTGCCTTTCGTATCGGCGATTGTTTTTCTTTGATTCGCGAGCTGGGAAACCAACACCTGATGAACAAGGCTTGGATTCCAACGAACCCCGAACACCCTCTCCGGAAGCTCCATCGTTCCAACTTTTTTATTTTCCTTGTTGTAGACGTCCGCTTTTAACATATATAATGCTAGACTCTTATTTCAACCAATGTTCCACGCATGCCCGGTATCGCTCCCCGCACGCTTATCAATTTTTCATCTTTTTTTACCTCTTCAATTTTTAGATTTTTTAGGGTTGTTTTTTGCATGCCCATTCTTCCCGCCATCTTTCTTCCTTTTATGACGCGCTGGGGAGCTGTCGCTCCGATTGAGCCGGGCGCGCGATGCCTATCTTTCTGACCGTGACTTTTCGGGCCTCCGTGGAATCCATGCCTTTTTACGACTCCCTGAAAACCTCTTCCTTTGCTTTTCCCGCTTATGGTGATAACCTTTCCTTCTTCCATTTCCGCTCCGTCTCCCTCAAAAGAAAGAATGGTAACCGGAATTACCTTGTCGTCTTTCCATATCTGCGTCATTCTGATTTTTTTTCCTTTGATAACCATATCTACCAAACTACAAATAATTCGACTTCGCTCACTACAAGTTATCCGAATGGATTCGGCAGGCTCACCATAGGCCTACGAATGAATGATTATAGAGGCTTTGGGCTAAAAAAAATGAACCGAGCCGTCCTCGGATCTATGCGTCTCCAAGCCCCAGCCCCACACTCTCTAAACCTACAGAATCTTACTGAATATCCCTCTTTTAGTCAATTCTGATGCCTTTTATGGCTACCCCATCCTTATCTCAATATCAACCCCCGCGGGAAGGTTTAAATCTTTCAACGATTCCACGATTTTCTGCTGGGGATTCATGATGTCAATAAGACGCTTGTGAATTCTCATCTCAAACTGTTCTCTTGATGTTTTATGCACGAATGTTGAGCGATTCACCGTGTATTTTCTTATTTCGGTCGGGAGCGGAATGGGGCCTATCACCTCACCCCCATGACGCTTAATCGCGTCAATAATCTGGCGCGAGGAATTTTCAATAAGCTTCGCGTCGTAGGCTTTAATCCTAATCCGCAGTTTTTCTTTTACATCCGCTTCCTTTTTTTTCATATGTACAACTTTATTGAACCTACACGAATTCAGACACGAATGACACAAGATATTTGCCTCATTCGTGCCTTACTCTTGTATATTCAATCTTCTATTTCAATATCTTTGTAACGGCTCCCGCGCCGACGGTCTTACCTCCTTCACGAATAGCAAACCTTTGCTTTTCTTCAAGAGCAACCGGAGCGATCAGTTTTACCGTTACGTTTGCCGTGTCTCCCGGCATAATCATCTCAATCCCTTCCTGAAGGATAACCTCGCCCGTTACGTCCGTTGTGCGGATGTAAAATTGAGGTTTGTATCCTTTGAAGAACGGAGTGTGGCGCCCGCCTTCTTCTTTGCTCAAGACATATACTTGAGCCTCAAAGTCGGTGTGCGGAGTAACACTGCCCGGTTTTGAGAGTACCTGTCCGCGCTCCACATCTTCTTTTTTCAGACCCCGAAGAAGAACACCAACATTATCTCCCGCCTGTCCTTCATCAAGAGTTTTTTGGAACATCTCAATGCCGGTTACAATGGTTTTTTTGGTCGGCGTAAGTCCAACGATTTCTATTTCTTCGTTTACTTTTACGACTCCCCGTTCAATCCTTCCTGTTACCACCGTTCCCCGCCCTTCAATTGAGAAGATATCTTCAATCGGCATCAAAAACGGCTTATCCGTTTCTCTGACCGGTTGAGGAATGTAGCTATCCAGCGCGTCCATCAGTTCAAGAATCGGTTTTATCGCTTCGTCATCCAAAGATTTTGCCTGAAGCGCCTTTAGAGCGGAGCCTTTGATAATCGGAGTCTCATCTCCCGGAAATTCGTATTTTTTCAAAAGTTCCCGGATTTCAGATTCAACGAGTTCCACCAACTCCGGATCATCAACCATATCAACCTTGTTGAGGAAGACGACGATTGCCGGCACTCCAACCTGCTTCGCGAGCAAGATGTGCTCACGAGTTTGAGGCATTGGACCATCCGCCGCGGAAACTACGAGAACCGCGCCATCCATCTGGGCGGCGCCCGTTATCATGTTCTTGATGTAGTCGGCGTGACCCGGCGCGTCAATGTGAGCATAGTGACGCTTTTCGGTTTCGTATTCCGAGTGATGCAAAGCAATCGTGATACCACGAGCTTTTTCTTCCGGAGCATTGTCAATCTGGTCAACGGCTTCTTCCTTTTTCACCAGGCCCTTCATGTGAAGAACGTGCGTGATTGAGGCGGTTAGGGTCGTCTTTCCATGGTCAACATGCCCAATTGTGCCGACGTTTACGTGCGGCTTTTTTCGTTCAAATTTTTCTTTTTCTGCCATGTTATGAGAAAGTAGAAATTAGAAAGTAGAGAGTAGTAGTACGACTTCTATTTTCTATTTTCTACTTACTATTTTCTATCTATATTTCGACCTATTAAATGTTTGTTAAACTGCATCTTAATACGCAGGTTGAAGGGTAACATATTTTTAATGCTGAAGCAAGGACAGGCTTCCTTACTTCTTTTTTCCCTCAATAATTTGTTCCGCTACGTTTCTTGGCACCTCTTCGTAGTGTGAAAATTCCATATTAAAAGAGGCTCTTCCCTGACTCATTGAGCGGAGGGTTGTTGAGTATCCGAACATTTCGGAAAGCGGTATGTGAGCGTCAACTATCCGAATTGAACCGCGCTCTCCCATTTCCAATATCTTTCCACGCTTGGAGCTTACGTCTCCCGTTACGTCTCCCAAAAAGTTGGGGGGGACGATGATTTGAACCTTCATAATCGGTTCCAAAATAATCGGGTTTGAGTTTTTTATGCCCTCTTTTATCGCCATTGAGCCGGCTATTTTGAACGCCATTTCGGAAGAATCCACGTCGTGATACGAACCGTCATAGAGCGTTACCTGCATATCCACGGTCGGGTATCCCGCGAGAACACCTCTCGTTAAGGCTTCCTTCATTCCTTTTTCTACCGCCGGAATGAACTCCTGCGGAATTGTACCTCCCTTGATTTCATTTACAAACTCAAAGCCTTCACCTCGTCCCAAAGGCTCCAGACGAATCCGCACATGCCCATACTGGCCGCGGCCTCCCGATTGCTTGATATATTTTCCTTCCGCCATTCCCTTTGATTTAATCGTTTCCTTGTAGGCAACCTGCGGACGTCCGATATTCGCTTCCACATTAAACTCCCGCTTCATGCGGTCAACAATAATTTCCAAGTGAAGCTCGCCCATACCCGCGATCAACGTCTGACCCGAATCGGGGTCGCCGGAAACACGAAAGGTCGGGTCTTCTTCGGAGAGCCTTCGGAGCGCCGTACCCATCTTTTCCTGGTCGGCTTTTGTTTTCGGTTCAATGCTGATTGAAATGACGGGTTCGGGGAAGATAATTTTTTCCAGCACAATCGGATGTTCCGGATCGCATAGGGAATCTCCCGTTGAGGTATCCTTCAATCCCACAAGCGCGCCCAAATCTCCCGCGTAAATCTCATCAACTTCTTCCCTGTGATTCGCGTGCATGCGCAAGATACGGCTGATACGCTCCTCTTTATTCTTCCCGCTGTTTAATATGTAACTCCCCTTTTTCATCGTGCCGGAGTAGATGCGGAAAAATGTTAGGCTTCCCACGAATGGGTCGGAGGCTATCTTAAAGGCGAGCGCGGTTAGCGAATCCCCGTCTTTCGGCTCGCGTTCTTCATCTTTTTCCGTTTTTGGATTTATTCCTTTGGTCGGAGGCATATCCAGTGGCGAAGGAAGGTAGTCAATCACCGCGTCCAGCACGAGCTGTACTCCCTTGTTCTTCAGCGCCGAACCGCAAAACACCGGAACGATTTGATTCGCCATTGTCGCTTTCCGAAGAGCTTTTTTTAGTTCGTCAATTCCAATTTCTTCTCCGTTTAAGAAGCGTTCAATTAAGTGTTCATCCGTTTCGCATATCGCTTCCACAAGCTCCGCGCGCCTCTGCTTCACTTCCTCTTTCAGATTTTCCGGAATCTCGCTTTTTATCATCTTTTCTCCGTGCTCTCCCTCAAAACGAATCGCTTTTTCAGCCAGAAGGTCTACAACGCCTTCAAATATATCTTCTTCTCCAATCGGAAGCTGAAGACGAATTGCTTTGTCGCTTAGGCGTTCTTTGATTGATTTGAAACTTTTTTCAAAATTCGCCCCCGTTCTATCAAGCTTGTTTATAAAACAAATCCGTGGCACCTTGTATTCGTCCGCGTAGTGCCAGTTTGTTTCCGATTGAGGCTCCACTCCCGCGACCCCGTCAAAAACAACAACCGCGCCGTCCAACACACGGAGTGAACGCTTTACCTCAACCGTAAAATCAATGTGTCCCGGCGTATCAATAAGATTGATACAGTGCTCAAATTTCTCCCGCAAATCCTGTACATCTTTTCCTTCGCCGTCTTCTCTATGATAGGTAGGGAGCCAGAAGCAGGTTGTCGCCGCCGCGGTAATCGTGATTCCCCGCTCTTTTTCCTGCTCCATCCAGTCCATGATTGCGGCTCCCTCATGCACCTCCCCGATTTTGTGCGAGATGCCCGTATAAAACAAAATACGCTCGGAAACCGTCGTTTTTCCGGCGTCAATGTGGGCGATGATGCCGATATCTCTTGTTTTTTCAATTGGGTATTGTCGTGGCATGTTACTAGGCTCTAGGCGTTAGGCTTTAGGCTCTAGACGCCTAGTGCCTAGTGCCTAGCGCCTAGCGCCTTACGTATTTTACTATCTTGCGAAGGAGGCAAAGGCTCTGTTCGCTTCGGCGATGCGATGAGTATCCTGTTTTTTCTTTATCGCCTCTCCCTCGTTTTTTGAGGCGGCTATAAGTTCCTCCGCCAATTTTTTGTGCATTGGTTTTCCTTTCTTTGATTTCGCAACCTTAATAATCCAGTACGAAGCAAGAAAAAATTTCCGTTCGGGACGAACCTCCACGGGAATCTGATAGTTCGCGCCTCCAACTCTTCGGGAAGCGACCTCCACCATCGGAGAGGCGTTCGCGAGAGCGTTTTCAAATACTTTCACAGGGTCTGATTTTATCACCCTTTCCACCTCCTCAAGCGCGTGATAGAACACTTTTTCCGCGACCGCTTTTTTGCCGTCTCTCATCAGATAATTCACAAATCTTCCCACATCTTTGCGGTCGTATTTATAATCCGGTATTGCTTGTATTTTTTTAAATTTTCCTTTTCTTCTCATGATGTTAGGCTCTAGGCTTTAGAAAATTGGGATTTTATTTTTTTGGAGTTTTTGCTCCGTATTTTGAGCGCGACTGTTTTCTGTCTCCCACGCCTTGCGTGTCCAGACGGCCTCTTACAATATGGTAACGCACTCCCGGAAGGTCTTTTACCCTTCCTCCTCTAATCATCACAACGGAGTGTTCTTGAAGATTGTGTCCTTCTCCCGGAATGTAGGCCGTTACTTCCATGCCGTTCGTGAGGCGAACACGAGCCACTTTTCGGAGGGCGGAGTTTGGTTTTTTCGGAGTTGTCGTAAAGACCTTGAGACAAACTCCTCGCTTGAATGGAGAAAATGATTCTACGGGCTTGTTTTTTAGGTAGTTAAAATACAGTCGCAAAGCCGGAGCCTTCCCTTTTTTTATCACTCTTTTTCTTCCCTTTTTTATCAGCTGGTTTACGGTGGGCATGGAAAATCAACAAATAAACGAATTAACCAAAACGATATTAAGAGTATCAAAAATATCCTTTTTGTCAAACATTTTCTGATTTTTAGATTTTATTCCTACCCCCTCCCGCGAAGCTAAGTATTTTTACCAAAAAAATGCGTGTAGGTAGATAATCTCATGAAGTCGGACTTCGTGAGATTATTATATCAACAGCTTCATAAGAACATGGATAATCGGGGTTATGAGGCCGTAGCCGAAGAATATAAAAAAGATGAGAAGAATTGAGCCATACTGCTCTAATACACGCCTTACGCTTTCTCCCCATCTTCCTCGCAATCCAAGGAAGAGGATTTTTGAACCGTCCAGAGGCGGAATGGGAACAAGATTAAACACAGCAAGCACGATGTTAATTTGAACGATGAGAGCGAAAAGCGGGAGTACGGATAAGAGTGTTGGAACATTAGGCAGAAGCGCCGTTCCGCCCCATATAATGAGAGCGAATATGAGCGCGACAAGAAGATTACTCGCGGGTCCCGCTCCGGCGATGATTGCCGCGTCGCGTTCGGGCTTCTTTAGATGGTAAGGATTATATGGCACGGGTTTCGCCCAACCAAAAACAAACCCAACCCTACTTATAATAAGAAGCGCGGGGAGAATGATGGAGCCAAATGGGTCAATGTGTTTTAGAGGATTTAACGTAAGGCGCCCTAAAAGACGCGCGGTCGGGTCGCCGAGCTTATCCGCTACTACGCCGTGCGAAACCTCGTGAATTACGACGGAGAAGATAAATACAATCGCGATGAATACTCCTTCCATGACGTTTATTATACTTCTAATTTCTTTTACATCATAGAATATGATAACATAAAGTTGTAGTAGAGATGCTCAATCTCTCCGCCACATTCCTTTCACTCGGGCGCTCCGGGGCGCTAGCCCAAGTCTTACCCTCGTTCAAGAAATATGGCGAAGAGATTCTGAAAATAAGTTAATACAGTGAGCAAGATGATATTTTTTTTATGAAACATTCTTTTATTCTCGCGCTTTTAATTTGCATGTTTATTGTCCTGCTCTTGGGTTTATATCTGGGGCTTCGTTCGCTTTCCGCGGTTCAAAGCGATGTTCAAGATGTAAAAATTAGCCTGGAGCTCGCGGGCGTCGGCAAACCGCTTGGAAGACTTGTTTCCGAAGGAGCGAGCTCCACCCTTCCGTCTTCCACGCCCTCTTTGTCCGAATCCCGAGACAGCGCGCTTATTCAAACCGCTATTATTTTTTCCGCCCAATCAAGCCCCCTTCTTCAGCCTCAATCAAATGTCGCGATTATCGTGGAGGGCGTTTCAAAAAATGCCGATGGCGAGGTTACCGTAAGCATCAAGGCGTTTACGAGCGAGGCTACTTCTTACACCGCCCTCTTCCCCCGCGATCTTTTTGAGCTTGTTGATTTGGTTTCCGCGAACCAGAAACCCCTTAAGGTTATCGGATCTTTTGACTCCATCCCGCCACGAAGCGTTACGCAGGGGACGCTTCTTTTTAAGGTTCCGCTTACGGCGCAGACTTTTATTCTCCAAGTCGGCGCGGAAGACAATCCGAAATACTATGAGTTCAACTTTGGGACGAGGTCATATCGCGAGACGACGCTTGGATGAGATCAGATGACCGCAGAGAAATGGAGATATGAGAAATTCTTGATGCCTCAAAATTTAACGTACGTTAAATTTTGAGGGTGTTGCAAAGTTTGACGTTCAAATATTGTGGTTGAGTTTTTTTCTCTTATCTGATACAAAATAGTTAGCATTCTTTCTTGAAGGGAAAACCAATGAATCAGATTCCTCTTGCGATTCCGACCGCTATGGAGTCTTCTCCTATTTCCGGAGAAGAAGACGACTTTTCTTTTGAGGGAGACGAAAATTCTTGGCAGATTCGCGATATGAACTGCCAAGAGGTAGTGGAGCGTATTATAAGTACGCTTCACAATCAAACCGAAGAGGACTACAGAACGGTATTTTCTCATATCGCTCTCTGTATTCTTCGGTATCTTGAAGAAGAAGATTTCTCGGACATTCCGGGCTCGGTCGCGTTCACCGAGTTCGTACTTTGTCCTATTCTTGAGGTTTGCGAGGAGTATGTTGAGGTGAACTTTTTCCTCGCAAATATCCTCCAAAGGATTGTACACTCCATCGCAACTAACCACTTTGGCGCTCTTAATCGGGAGCGCTTGATGCAACGACTTCTATGAGGCTATGTTTTGGCATTCTTCGCCGTTCGGTTTCTCCGAGCGGCTTTGACTTTTTAAGCTGTTTTTTGTACCATTACTTTATGAAACAGTGCGCGTTTTGTGAAAAAACTCATATGATGGGGGGGAAGCGAAAGTTGCTTCGCGGACATTATAATCCCGTAAACTGGCTTAAAAAAAAGCCAAATTTGCAGTGGAGCATACTTCCTAAAACAGGAAAAAGGATTCTCGCCTGTACTCGCTGTATCCGGACGTTTTCAAAGACGAGATAGAATTTTTTCTCACCCAAAAACCGCCTCTCATTGGCGGTTTTTGATTTACTAATATCACATCTCTCCTTCACTTCGTTCAGTCGGGATGTCGGGAATCGAACCCGAACTACAAGACCCCCAGCCTTGCGTACTACCATTATACGACACCCCGATTCAATCTTTTGACGTCAGACGTCAAAAGATTGAATGTACTATTTTATTTCCAAAAGTTCTATTTCAAATGTCAGGGTCGCGTTTGGTGGAATCGCTCCTCCGGCTCCTCTTTCTCCGTAGGCGAGAGCGGACGGAATAACCAGAGTTCTCTTTCCTCCGACTTTCATCCCAAGCAACCCTTCTTCCCATCCCCGTATTACCTCTCCCCCGCCTACCCTGAAAGAAAATGGGGTGTTTCTTTTGAGAGAAGAGTCAAACACCGTTCCATTTTCCAGTGTCCCTGTGTAGTGGACGACTACCGTGTTGCCGTTCACTACCGCTTTTCCGGTTCCTTCCACACTATCTTTGATTTGCAATGTGTCACTCATGATTTTATTTGTTTCGGTTTTTGTTGCATTTTCAACGTCGTTCGCGTTCAGCTCCTCTTTTTTTGTCTTATTTTTCAAACTTAACACTATGCCGATTGCCACGATTAGAATGATTCCTATGAGTATTATTTTTTTCTTCACCCCGTTAGAAATTTTTGTTGTCATAATTATTTTCATATTATGCCCCGATAGCCATCGTTTGTGAATTTCTAACGGGGTTCATGACTTTTGATTTTTTATTATTTTCCGGTTTGCTTTTTTTTCTTCATTGTTGCGCCTGCGGATTCTCTCGACCAGCAAGAATCCTATGATGAGCCACAATATTCCCAAAGCAAACTCAAGGATAAATGTATATGTTTCCTCTATCTTTTTCAACCTCTCCACGCCTCTAAAAAGCGGAGAGAGAAGCTCTTTCACCAGAACAGGAAACTTATCCGGCTCTTTTTTTGTTATTTCTGGAATTTCTATTTCAGGAGGCTTGATTTCTTTTTTTTCTCCCGTTATTTCAACGTGCCCCCCCAACCCAAACTCTGTTGTTTTTTCTTTCACCGCTCCTTTCGCGCTTATCACATAACGCCCTTCTTTCAATGTTCCTTTTGGAATCGTAAAGACATATCTTCCCTCCTTATCCGTTTCCGCCCTCCCCATCGGTTCTTTTTTCTTGTTGTTAAAAAGAATGACCGCGCTTTCGGGAATCCACTCTCCAAATACCGGAATCTCTTCAGATACTGTGTATGATTCCTTTTCAAGGCTTAGAGTTGGAGGCAGGATAATTGAGGTAACTTTTGTGGTATCGTTAAGCGGAACCGATACTTTTATGGTTATGAGCGAGGTGGTTTCTCCGCTTCTGTCTATCGCGTAGAGGGAATAGGAGTGTTCCGCCGATACGATGTCTTTAAATTTGATTTCAAACGTCCCGTCTTTTCCCGCCGTTACGGTGCCGAGTATTTCCCCGTTTTCAACGATTACAACCTCGTTTTTTGGTCCCGTTTTTCCTCCGAACACAATGTCGGTGCTTCTATCAATCGGAGAGCCTCCGCCTGATGTTACCGTTACTTCCACTGTTTTCGGTATAGCCGCCACCTCCCCAGAAACGCTTACTTTTTGAGTTGTCGCTATCATCGCGGTTCCGCTGTCCAATACAACATTCGCGCTGTTTTTTGTCTGAATGGCTATAGTGTATGAGTTTACCGCGCTTGGGTTTTGAATTTGTTCATTGCCCGTCGCGCCTATTTCGGCATTCGTTCCTATTTTTATTATTATTACGCTTCCGGCAATTATCGCGTCCGTATCATTTAGCGTGAGGGTTAGAGAGCCACTGTCTCCGGTTGTAACCGCGACCCCAATCGCGCTTCCCGCGCCGCTTCCCGCTGTCGCGCCCAATGTTTTTTCCGCGCTATCAACCTTGAGGTCAACGTCCGTATAATCAAGCGTGGAAGAGACCGTAAAATATGTCGCTTGAGGCGTGATTATTATTTTCCCTGATGCCGGAATTTCATTTGTCAGCGTAAACGTAACCGTATGATTCGCGCTTTCGGAGATTCCCGAATCGGAGAGCGTGTCGCTTATTTGCTTTAAATTTGCCGCTTTTATACTTCCGCCACTAAGTATAAGCAGAACCGTAATCAAAAACCCGACTATGTTGTTCGTGTACGAACGCATTTTATTAACTTGTTTCTTTCGCGTTTCCTCGTTTCTCATTTCTTCATTTCCTTTTTTCCTCTTTTCCAGTCCAAATAAAAGTTTATGACGACGAGAATGAAGAGGAGCGTTGAAAGAAACATAAGCACATAAAGAATGTTTTTGTCTATCTCAATGCCTCTTTGCGATGTTGCGTTTTCTCTTTCTTGCAACATCGTTTCTTTTTTTTCCAGCTCCTTTTCCTTTGTTTTTAATTGTTTCGCAATCGTATTTAACGGGTTTGGTTCCACAACCGCGAACACCCCGACTCCGCTTCCAAGCTGTCCCAGCAGTTTATGTTTTAGAAGGTTTGGATTCGCCCTTAATATGAAGTGGCTTCCCAAACCGAAGATTGAAATGAGAAGAAGCGCGAGGAGAAGGCTTGTTTTTTTTCTTACCATGATATTAGTATACTTTGAATTTTGAAATGACAACATGTGTTCATCCAAAAAAGAGGAGAAGGAGAAAAAGCGTGATTGATATGAAAAGCACGATGAGCGTTGTTCTTAAAAGCCCCGCCATCCCGGTTTTTCTTTTCTTTCTTAATATCGCGCCCTCCATTCGTTTTCCACGATGATATCCTCCCACGCGTTCGGCGAGAATCTCTATTTCTTTCAGACGTTTTCGGATATACCATCGTATTCCCATGAGAATTCCTCCGATGACGAATATGATTCCTCCAATCACAATTCCCACTACTTTGAAGGGAAATATCCAAAACGAGGTCGCGTTTGAAATCGTCTTTCTTTCTGTTTTTCCGTATACCAGACTGACCGATGCCTGATATCTTCCAAATGATGCTTTCTCTCCCTTCCATGTTTCCTGAAAGGTTCTTTTTCCACCCAGAAGAACCGCGCTCCCTTTATCATTCACCCGAATCTCGCCCACCTTCTTTCCTTTTACGTCTGTTATGTTTATGAATCCACGCGGACGCACAATGACGTTTCCTTCGTTTTCCACTGTTACCCGAAAGATTACCTCGGGCAAATTGTATACCGCTTTTTCCGTATAGAAGCTCTTTATGCTTGCCTCATCCTGTATCTCTCCGCTTACTTCGGTTTCAATAATCGCCCCTACCGCGTATCCAATTCCCGTTCCGCTTTCTTTCGGAGAGACCGCCGCGCGAAGAAAAAAGACGCCTCCGATGTGGTCGCCCGGCGAGGCGTCTTTTGGAATGCTGATTGTGAGCCGAATTTCCTGTGTTTCCAGCGGTTTTAATATAAACGCATCTCTATCCGCCTCAATCCAGTTTTTTAATCCATACGCTTCTTCTATTTCTTCTTCTTCCGTAAATATCGGCTGACCGCTCTCGGTAATTCCCTCAATGTTCTTTTTTTGAATCGTAATCGGAGTTTCATCTTCTCCTATATTCGTTATTCGGACCACCTCTTCTTTTGTCTCGCCCGGATCCCCTTTTATTTGAATAACCGGCGGAGAAACTTGGATGCCGGCGGTGCTTTGGGCGAATATGGACGGAGGAAATAGAAAGTAGAAAATAGAAAGTAGAATTGCGAAGATGAAAATACGATAAAAATTCATAGAAATTAATTGTTACGATACGGTACTACGAAGAATTTATGACAACAACGAACTCCCGCCACGGGAGGGGGAGTTTTTCTTTGTGAACAATTCAGCAAACCTAACCACGGGTGGCTTGTTCGTTTTTTAATTTAGAATACGGGTGTCGCGACGTATGTAATGGTCGCGGTATAATCATTTGCCGCCTCTTGAAGGGCTCCAATTTGTACGCTTATCGCCACCTTTGTTGTTCCCTTGTCGGCTGTTGAACCATCCGCGGGTCCGGTGTGCGCAAAAATTGACCTCGCGTGTGCGACAAAGTCTCCCACATATTTGTAGTTGCTTCCACTTACGAAAGCGTCTGATGAAGATGATGTGTCCGTGCTTAAGTTTGAGTCCTCTGTTGAAATTCCCCAGTGGCCGTATGTCGCTTCTGAATCAAGTGTTCCTGCGGGCGCTACCCATGTGCTTGGAACTGATGTCGCGTTGCCGTCTACAAAGAGGTCAATATCCGCTCCACTCGCGCTTGTTAAGGTTTGATCCGCCTGAACCGTTACCGTGAAACCGTTTTTCGCGTTTGTCGTTACGGCAAGCGTCTGACAAAGCGTTGATGAGACAGTTGTAGACAGAGTCCCAAAAGGCGTGCTTGTAGAGAGGGAGGTGGCGCTTGCAGTTACGCCCGCGCACGAGGTTCCCGAATTTACGCCTGATATGGTAAATGTAAAGCTCGTATTCACACTTGCCGTTACGGTAACGTCATCAATAATCGCCACTTGAAGCGAGCCTGAATCCGTTTGAGTGCCGGCAATTGTAATCTCATATGACCCTGCCGTTGAGGGATTCGTAATTTGATGGGTTCCCGTTCCGCCTGTTACGGCGTTTGTTCCTATCCGAAGAGTTGTGGAAACGCCCGCTGAAACGGAATTTGATGTGCAGATTGTTACCGTAATTGTTGAAGTTGCGGCTGTGGTTGAGGTTGCTATTCCAACAGTGGTGGCTCCGCTGCATCCTCCAGGCGTGGTTACTGTCTGCTCGGTAGTGCCAATCATGAAGTCAAAATCAAGAAGACCGAGCGCGATGACACTTGAGCTCGCGAATCCTGTTGTGGTCGTTACCGACGGCAAGTTATATGTAATCGTAAGACCTGCCGCAATTCCTGTCGGAGTTGTAAGTCTTACCGTATGATTTGCCCCAACTCCCAAATCGGAGTCACTTAGCGTATCACTTATAGTTTTCAGCGTCGCTCCTTCCGCTTTTTGCGCTTGAAACCCAAACATGACCGTCCACACAGCAAGACTTACGCTCAACCCAATTGCGAGAAAGGTTTTTGTCTTCTTCATCTCTCTAGAAAGCTCATAAAAATGTTCAATAAAAAAATAATACTCCCTGTTATTTATTATACATTATTTTTTCTTTCTTTTTTGTGCATAAGTATTCGCTCAAGCCATCTTCCTTTCGTGGCACCGGCGGTTCGCGCGCTCCTGCGGCGC
>MFKK01000018.1:25131-31737 GCA_001781035.1 Candidatus Jorgensenbacteria bacterium RIFCSPLOWO2_01_FULL_45_25b
CTCAAGTCCAAGCCCATCGGGATTCCGAGAGTTGCCACAAAAGAAAGATGTCTCTCGCTTGAGATAAGAACGCGCTGTTTCCGAGAGCTTCCGCTAAACCAAACCAGAACCCTCACTTGGGTGGAAGAACGAACGTTCTATACGGCGATGATAGAAAATCAATTTTTGGACGTCTGACATCTAATTAAATATTAACTTTTGGGAGTTCGGCTTCCAAAACATGATTAATTATTAAGAACTATTCAACTGTTTTTTGCGGTATGATGATTTCAAACGTCCGTTCTTTTGTGAGGACCTCTTTCAAATACGCGCCCACAAAAAAGATTACGAGCAAACACAAGACAAGGAAGAGTATAGCCTTGTAATATTTCTTTACGTACATGCTGAATCCTATTGAGGATGTTTTTTCTTTTGTTTTCCGCAAGTCAATCATTCCTTCGCGGAGCGGCAGGGTCCACTTGCCTTTTTCTTTTATTACATCCGTGAGGCCGTGGCGTTCCACCTCCAAAGCAAGCATTCTTTTTACATACGCGCGAAGGAGCCATATAAATAATATAAAGAAAAGGAGGAGACTTCCCGCAATTATCCCAAGCGGTTTTATCGGTATAATCCAAAAAGAAGTTTCCCGTGTTGCCGATTCTTCCGCCTCCTTTCCGTACGTAAGACGCGCGAGCGCCCTGTACCTTCCCAGTTCAAAAAAATTCTCCTCTCCCTTCCAGATAAATTCAAACTTTCTGATGCTTCTTGGCAGAACGTTTCCGAATTCCGAATTTTCGTTTACCGTCATCTTTCCCCGCTCCTTTCCCCACATATTGTAAATCGTAATCTCTCCTTTTGGCTGAAGGTGCACATTTCCCGCGTTTTCAAAACGGAGGAAGAAATTCACGTCCGGCTTTTCATACCATTTCTTTTCGGTGATAAATTCCCGAATAAAGCCCGATTCTTTTATGTCTCCCCGCACGCTTACAAATATGAGAGAGGAAACCATGCTTGAGACCCGAAGCTCCGGTCCCTCCGCCTTTTTTTCTATCGGCTGTGTTCCCACCAAGATCGCCGCGTAATGACCACCCGGAGAGGCGTCTGCCGGCACGTCCAGAGAGAAGGATAATTCAACCGTCTTTTCTTTTCCTATCACAATCGGCTCCCTGCTTATATTAATCCACCTCGCGAGCGCCTCGTCTTTTCCCTTGCCTTCCTGTATGGCGATGAATCTTCCTCTCCCCCCCTCTCCTTCCGATTCAAAATTCACGACATTCGCGTATACCGTAATGTCATAGGGATTCACATTCACGACTTTCAGCGTTGTTTTCCATGTTTCTCCCGGCCCCAAATTTACTTTGAAGAGGGGCGGAGTGATTGTGAGAGAGAGGGAGGATTGGGCGAATACGGACGGAGAAAATAGAAAGTAGAAAATAGAAAGTAGAAATACGCCCAATAAGAGACCTGCTGAGATTAATAGAGATTTGTAAAGATTCATAGAGATTTATTGAGATTAGTAGAGATTAGTAGAGATTTATTGAGATTGATTGTAACAATAAGTCTCAATAAATCTCGCGACCCCGCTTAGCGGAGGAGCTAATCTCTATAAATCTCTTTTATTTTTTTGGATGATAGATGTCATATATTTTTTCTTTTTCCGTTTCTTCATTTCCCCCTTTCTCATTTCCCGTTTTTTTTATCATTTTTACTCCTCCCACAAGACCAACTGAAACTCCGATAAAGATAAGAAGTGTTTGCCACGGGAAGAGCCAGAAAAAAATCGTATCCTGAACTCTCTTTGCCGGTTTTCCATACTGAACATCAAGAATCGCTTTGAGATTTCCCGCGCCTTTTCCGTATTCCCATACTCGGCTTATTTTTTTTGTTTCTCCCTGTTTTATTTCTTCCGCGCCTTCCATGTTTAAGACGGCGAGCTCCTTTCCGTTTTGCTTGTATATCAATATTCTTCCTTCCGGCTTTAGTGGACGATTTCCTTTATTTTCCAGTTCGTACGTAAATATTATAGGGTATTTCCAAAACACTCTTTGCGCCGGCATAAACGATTTGACGTTCAGTTCTTCTTTTATTTCTTCTTCCACTTCAAAATTCACAAGCGTTTTTCCTATCACTGGTTTTGCTTCCGCCTCGCTTCTCGTGCTCCCCTCTCTCCAGCTGATTTCCGCGTGATACTTGCCCGCCTTCGCCCGCATATTTACTTCTATATTTATTGGAATTGCCTTTTCTTCACGCGGGAGTAACTCTACCACTCCACGGGTAATTTCTATCCAGTTCGCGAGAGAGGTTGTCTGGTCCGCTTTTGACGGGTCTAAAAATTCCTCATTCCCTTTTTCCGAATTAACATTTTCCACTGTCGCGTAGAGGGTTCGTTTGCGTTCTTCTATGTTTTTTAACAAAATATCCCCCCGAACACTGTCTTCTGCTTTTGTTTTAAAATCCAAAATAACAGGAGTTGTTTCTAACGTTTTTGATTGGGCGAATATCGTTGAGATTGATAGAGATTGATAGAGATTGATAGAGATTAAAACGGAGATTACACAGAGACTTATAGAAATTTGTTGAGATTTGTTGAGGTTGGTAGAGATTAATTGTAATAACCAATTTCTACAAATCTCTATGAATTTCGCGAATAAAGTGAGCATATCTCTTTCGTTTTTTTAAAACGTTGGTACGGCGATGTACACCACCGAGCCTGAATAACTTCCCGCTTCCTGCTGGTTTGTTATCTGCATTTTGTAAATAATATCCGTGGTCTCGCTTGTTACAGGAAGAGAGCTGTACGCGATCTCCCGCGCCGTACTATCCAGCGCCGCGTAGGTATCATTCGCGGAAAAGCGCGTTGAGCCGCCCGACAAGGCATCATCTCCCGCGTGATATCCATAACATCCAGTTGAGGTTGCGAGGCACCCCGCAGTCCATCCCGAGGGGCTCGCGTTTGTTCCCGTAACCGGTAGAATCGCGGATGAATAGACGTTTAGCAGTCCTGTCCGTTCAAAGACAAATATCTGGTATCCCTCATTCGCGCTTGTCGTTACCACCAAACTCTGGGCAAGTTCTTTTTGCCCATCAATTGTAAGCGTACCAAAGGGAACCGTTACCGCGGTTGAAGTCGCGTCTGTCGTTATTCCTTCGGTCGCAACGCTTGTTGAAACCCCGTTTATCGTAAACGTGAACGTTACTCCCTGAATTGAAAGACTCGGATATGTTTCTCCGGTTCCTTTGGGAACGGAGGTTGCGTTTACGGATTCATACACACGAAAGAAGTAGGTTCTATTATATTCCGCTCCATAGGGCTTTATGGCAAACTCAAATTCGGTTGCCGCGTCTTTCGGATGGTCAAAAGTTGTGGTGCTTGAGGCTTCATTGTGCGTGCCGCATCCGTTTCCCGACCCACCTGAACAGGAGTCGGCATCGCTTAACACTTTCGCGTCAATTACTCCATTGTCCGCCCCTCCGCCATCGGCATAGCACCATGTTGAGGTCGTGCTACAGTTTGATGAGGAGATTGGTTCCAGCGCTCCGGTTGAGAAATCCGAGGACGTTGAATATTGAAGGCGGTATTTCACATTTGTTCCGGCTACACCCGCGAGCTCTTTTATGCTCATCCGCAGTTTAATCGTGTTTTGATTCGCCACATCTGACGGCGCGACGTTTTCATCCGCGAGAGCCGTTACGGGCGTTTCATTTTCCGCGTCATCATACCAGCGCCAGTTCTGATTTACCGGATTGAAGCCGGTAAAATAGAGCGAACCGGACCGGAGAATGAAATTTGTTGAGGTTCCAATTCCGATGCTATTCTCTCCCCCGCTTTGAAGGTTTTGGAAGCTTGTTGAGGTTCCCGTTCCCGCGAAGATATTGAAGACGGGATCGCGGAGAGTGAAGTTGGTGCTAGTCGCGTCAAAAGCGGAAGCATGTGGAAGTATGCCTAATAGAAGGCTTATGGAGATTAGTAGAGATAAATAGAGATTCATAGAGACTTACTCGCTTCGCTCGCGAGATTGATAGAGATTAATTGTTTTCATGCTTTTCTTCTCTCATTTTTGCTTTTCGAGATGCCGCTATAAAATTAGCTAGCTTCATTGAAAGTCTAGATGAAATCGCTTTGTATTTTTGATACTCATTCGCACTAACTTGCTTGCGTATATACATGAGGTCAATCCAATGATCACTACATTCCGCAAGCGACGCTCTTGCGTTAAGGTAAAATTTTATTCTTTCCAGATAGTGAAACCTTCTGTATCCTTCAACAATATTTGCTCCGACTGAGTCCGTTGAAGTAATAAATTGGTCGCCTATAATTTTCTTTTCTTGCCATTTCAGCTGTTCATAGATTTCCCATCCAACAAATGAAAGTTCGCGGGCTAACACGTACACTTCTAGATTTTTTATCTCTATGTATCCACTTTTCTTTTCTTCCATGATTTTGCTTCATCCTTACAATAAATCTCAACGAATCTCAATTAATCTCTATAAATCTCTTTATTGTAATTTATTTCTTTCCAGATTTTGTTGAGAGTATCGCTTTTACAACCTGCGAATCATTTTTCATGGTTTCCCAAAAGAGGATTTGATTCTTTGGAATGATAATGAGGTCGGTTGGGCCATGAAGTTCGTTGCCAAGTTTGATGAGAGTAACTTGAGGCTGGGACTCGGGAGAGACCGAGCCGTTCTGGGGTGGCTGAAGAGGCTGAAGAACTTCAAGATAGTAGACATCTGAAATGTAGGCGTTTGGCCAGAATGGAATCGCCAGAAATTTTCCGAAGTATACCTGATTGTTTTGCATGAAGACTGCCCGCCATTTTGTTTTCCAGATGGTCAGATTCCACGCGAGACTCGTGAAGAGGAATAAGACAAACATAAATACTACCCTTTCTTTTGATATTCTTCTTCTTTTCTTTTTTGGAGAGGTCGCAAAATCCTCCTCTCTTGGTTCTTCTTCAAATTGTTCTTCTTCCTGATGTTTTAGATTAATTATGTGGTTCATAGTTGTTATTAGTGAATAATAAATTTTCTACGAATAAACGAATTCATATAGATTCGTTATTCGTTGATTTATTATTCACTTGTTGATGTTGTTGTGCTTTCACTACTAATTGTCTCTGGTTCGGAAATTATTTCCGTTGTCGTTGCCGTGAGTTCCAGTTCGGGTGTTGGTTCTGGTTTTAGCACTGGTTCCGGTGCTGGTTCTGGCGTTGGTTCCGGCACTGGTTCTGGCACTGGTTCCGGTGCTGGTTCTGGCGTTGGTTCCGGCACTGGTTCTGGCACTGGTTCCGGTGCTGGTTCTGGCGTTGGTTCCGGCGTTGGTTCCGGCTCTGGCACTGGTTCCGGCACTGGTTCTGGCTCTGGCACTGGTTCGACCTTTTCAATTTCCGCGCATGTTCCTTTTTGTTTTTGCATTTCTCCATACTCCAGATACGTGCAATACGTTTCTCCGGTTGCCTTGTCTTTGAACTCAATTCCATTTTCCACAGAGAGTGTTTTTATTCTTGCCCGTTCTATATCTGCTTCCGTAACCTCTATTGTTTTCGCGATAAGTTTTTCCAAACGCGCCATTCCGTTTTCTATATAGAAGCCCAGCGATTCAAGCGCCTGCTTTACCCATCCCATTATGCTTTCTGTAATTCCTTTCTCTTCTTCTTTTGGCTCTCCCCCATACCATGTTGGTTTTACATACGCCGTAACCTCGCCAACACCGCTTCCATTATATGGAGTGAGCGCGACTCCAACCACCCAGCCTTCGTTTATCGCCTTCATACCGATACCTGGTTCCGAAGATATTGTAATAAGGTCTCCGCGCTGTATTTCTCCATTTTCGGTTGTTACCTTCACCGGTACCCGCCCCACAAGCGCGATTGGAGCTTTTTCGCCTGAATCATACGTTCCTTTTACTCTCGGGCCCCCAATTCGCGCCTGTTCTCCTTCAATTAAAATAGCGGGTCGAGTTGAAACGATGCCAATAAGGGGGGGTTGCGGATTATTTTTTATCGCTTTCTTAACAGCGAGTGTGGAAGAAGCTGTTTCTGGAGACTTATTGACCATCACAATATCCCCCGCTCCCATGCTTTCAAATACCGGATAGGTTTCTGCGATGTCCACGCAGGAAACGTCTCCAGCCCCATCGGAGGCGCAGGCGCTTGTGCGAATGTCGCCTATTACATGCAAGGCGTCTTGTGGCGTCGTTGTTCCTATCCCAACACTTCCCGCGGAAGTAATCCCCATTGCTTCCGAATTATTGGTAATAAATGCCATAGAATTATCCGAATGGCTGTATGAAATAGTTCCTATGTTTGGATCACCAGAATCCCCAAATTCTATCTTAGACGCTCCGGCTGTTCCAGCTAATATTTCAATAATACTATTTCGTGTTGTAAGGTCGTTTCGCTGGACAAGAAGGCTAGTACCCGTACTTAAAGCAGGAACAGTCCCGCTAGTTGTGCCTGCTATGTGCATGGACGTTGCAGGAGTGGAGGTGCCAATTCCGACCTTGCCATCGCCTGTAACATTGAAAAAGTTTGAGCTTGAGCTCGCCACCGTGAAAAATGTCGCGGGGGTAGTGGTACCGATGCCGATACTGCCGAACTTGCCAAAAGAGATAAAAGTATCTAAACC
>MFKK01000019.1 GCA_001781035.1 Candidatus Jorgensenbacteria bacterium RIFCSPLOWO2_01_FULL_45_25b
CCTCACTTTTTTTGACTTCGTTTCGCTCATGATTTTGAAATTTCGTGACGAAAATCTTTACGTAATAGGTCTAATAGATTTGCTTGGCGAAAGAGTGGTACTATTCTTTATATGAAGACTCTTCTTCTTATAGACACGAATGCTTTTATTCATCGGGCATTTCACGCGCTCCCTCCTCTTCAGGGGCCGAGCGGGGAACCGACCGGAGCTCTTTATGGGCTCATGAGTATTCTTCTTAAGGCAATCAAAGATATACAACCCGAATATATTGGAGCGGCATTTGACCGTCCGGAAGCGACGTTTCGGAAGGAGCTTTTTCAAGAATACAAGGCGAATCGTCCAAAAGCGCCGGATGAGCTTGTTTCTCAAATTAAGGGCGCGCGCGAACTTTTAGACGTTCTTCGTATTAGATGGTTTGAGTGTCCAACATTTGAGGCGGACGATGTTATCGGTACGCTTGTAGAAGCATTCAAACACCAAAACCTTCATATTATTATTTTGACCGGAGATTTAGACGCTCTTCAACTGGTGAAAGGAGAGGGGGTGGTTGTGCAGACGCCAAGAAAGGGACTGGGAGACATTGTAACTTATGACGAAACGGCCGTGGAGGAAAGATTTTCTGTGTTACCGGCGCAAATTACCGACTACAAAGGGCTTGTCGGAGACGCGTCTGATAATATTCCGGGGGTTCCCGGGGTTGGTCCCAAGACGGCCGCCTCTCTTCTTCAGGAATTTGGGAGCGTGGAAGGGATATTTAAGAAGATGAAAGAACAGCATCCTTTGGCGAAAAAAATTCTTTCTCATAAAGACGTCGCGCTCTTTTCAAAAAAACTCGCGACCATCAACACCAATGTTCCTATTACAGCAACGCTTGAAGAATTGGAAAGAAAAGAACCCGAGGAGGAACGAATCGAGGCTTATTTGACGCGTATGGGATTTGAAAGCATAAAAAGAAGAATGGGGAAGGGAGGTGTTTTTCAGAAAAAAACATCCGAGGCGGATGAGGCGCCCATGGTGAAAAAGGAGCCACCCTCGCATATTGTCGTTGTTCCTCACGCCGCGTTTTGTAGGGAACATCAGTCTCTTCTTCAGACAAATAAAATGAAGGTCGCGTATGACTGGAAGGAGATTTTGAAGGAATCAAGAGAGGAGATTCTCCCCCCCTTCTTTGATGTGAAAATTGCGGCGTGGCTTCTTTCTCCCGATAAGGAAACAACAAAAGCCGCGATCGGCAGGCGATTTTTGAAGGTTTTACCGCGAGAGGAGGACGATGAAAGCATTACAATCTCTCTTTTTCTTATTCTTGAGGAGAATATTAGGAAAGAGGGGCTTGAATATGTATTTGAGGAGATAGAGATGCCTCTTGTTCCGGTGCTTGCGAAGATGGAATTGTCCGGAATTGGTATACGCGTTGAGGCGCTGGGGGAACTGAAGAAGGAGGCGGATGAGGAATTGAAGATTTTGGAGGAGAAGATTTATTCCGCTTCCGGAGAAACCTTTAATATCAATTCTCCGAAACAGATGGGAGAGGTGCTTTTTGAGAAGCTGAAAATTCGCGGGAATTCAAAAAAAACCGCGACGGGACAACACTCAACCCGCGAGGAGGTTTTGGAAGAGACGAAGGAGGCGCATCCTGTTATTCCTCTTCTTCTTGAATATCGGGAAACATTTAAAGTAGCGTCAACGTATATTGAACCTCTTATAAAACTGGAAGAGCACGGGAGAATTCACACGCATTTTCTTCAGACGGGAACCGCGACGGGTCGTTTGAGTTCTGAAAAGCCAAATATGCAAAACATTCCAAGAGAGTCCAGGTGGGCAGTGCCTCTTCGCAAGGCATTTATAGCAGGTGAGGGAAAAAGCTTCCTTTCTTTTGATTATTCCCAACTTGAGCTTCGCCTTCTCGCGCATATTACAAAAGACGAGGAGCTTACGAGGGCGTTTGAGGAAGGGCAAGACGTACATCGTTTAACCGCTTCTAAAGTCTTTAAGGTTCCATTGGATAAGGTGACAAACGAGATGCGCGGATTGGGAAAGACGCTTAATTTTGGCATTATTTATGGTATGGGACCGCGAGCGCTTAGTAGGGCGGTCGGCTCTTCTTTGAAAGAGGCTCAAATCTTTATTGAGGAATACTTTCGGAATTTTTCAGCAATTCGCTTGTGGCAAGAGAAGGTGAAGGAAGGAGCGAGGACGTCCGGAGTTGTTTCAAATTTAAATGGCAGGAAGCGCTGGTTTCCCGTTGGGACTTCGCATCCGCGCTTTCTTTCGGAGATTGAGCGCATGGCAATTAATATGCCTGTTCAAAGTTTGGGGGCGGATATTATTAAGCTTGCCATGATTCAGACGGACAGGCTCTTTCAAAAGAAAAGATGGACGAAAGAAGAAGCGTCTCTTCTCCTCTCCATACACGACGAATTGCTCTTCGAGGTTTCGGATGATATTCTAGGAGAGGCTTCGCGAGAGATACGGAGTTGCGTTGAGGGCGCTTATCCGCTTTCTGTTCCTTTGAGAGTGGACGTGAAGAGAGGGAAAAATTGGGGAGAGATGGAGTAACCGCTCCGAAACTACGAATCATCCGAATTTACAAATGGCTACTAATCTACGAATAAATACGAATCTACGAAGACGGAAATAGATTGAAGTACCATAGAAATGCGTCAGAAACATTATGGGGAATTTTTTTGAGAATATTATAAAACAGCACAAAAAAACGGAGCGTAATGAAGAATCACAGCTTCAGCTTTTGATGGAGACGCTGGGAGACGGCGTTATTCTTTATACGCCGGAATTTCGGATTCTTTTTTTAAACAGCGCGGCGGAAAAAATTCTTGGTTTAAAGAAGGAAGAGGTTGTGGGGAGGGTTGTTTCTCCCGACCCAAACGCGGATTCAAAGCTTTCCCATCTTACCCAAATTATGTTTCCAAGCCTCGCTCCCGTTGTCGCGCAGGTATCCGATTCGGGATGGCCGCAAGTTATGGAAATCACGCTTGAGAAACCTCGCCTTAGGCTTCGCACGAGCCTGAATCGTCTGACTGACGCTACTGGAAACTCTCAAATATTTATTAAGATATTTCGGGATAGCACGAGAGAGGAGGAGATGGTGGAATCCAAGCGAGAATTTTTAGATGTTGCCGCGCACCAGCTCCGCACTCCTCTGACCGCGATTGGATGGGCATTTGAGTCCCTGGTTCGCGAGTTGGGAGACAAGCCAAACCTAAAGACGATAGCGGAGGACGGAGGGGGTCTTGCCACAAGAGCTCTTAAAATTGTAAATGACCTTTTGGACGCCGCGCGCATTGAGGGAGGCAAGTTTGGTTATCGGTTTCAGAATATGGAGCTTGTAAGTTTTATCAGAAACATTGTTTCTCAAGCGACCCCTATCGCGAAAGAGGCGGGGATTAGTCTTTCTTTTGTTTCCTCAAATATGGAGACACTCACGCTTACGGCCGACCCCGAGCGAATTGGGATGGTGCTTTCAAACATGATTGATAACGCCTTGAAGTACAACACAAAAAACGGCTCCGCCACCGTATCTGTTGAGCAAATGAAAGACGCTCCGTTTGTAAACATAACCGTACAGGATACGGGAATCGGTATTCCGGAGAAACATACTCAAAATCTTTTTAAGAAATTTTCTCGCGGAGAGAATGCCGTTCAGGTTGAGCCAAACGGTAGCGGTTTGGGGCTTTATATCGCGAAAAATATTATCAAAAATCATGGCGGAGAGATTGAGGTTCGTTCTTTGGAGGGAAGGGGAACAACCATATCTTTTACTCTTCCTCTAGACCCCAGCCTCATTCCGCGAAAAGAGATGGCATATGATATGGAGTAAGGACGCTACGAAACTAGAAACTAGAAACTAGAAACTAGAATCTAGAAGCTAGAAGCTAGAATATAGGATATTTAATTTTGAGGCATTATCAGAAGACAAAAAATATTGTAAGCGTTTCGGTTTATCAGACAAGGAAGATTGCCGGAGAGTTTGCGAGAGATGTTTTAAGAAAGAGAGGTCTCCGAGAAGCTTTGATTGTGGCTCTTTCGGGAGAGTTGGGAACAGGGAAGACGGTGTTTGTTCAGGGGTTCGCGAAGGAGCTTGGCGTTCGGAGAAGAATAACAAGCCCCACTTTCGTTCTTGTTCGGCGATTCGCGCTTTATATAAAGAAGCTGGCATTTTCCAATCTGTATCATATTGACGCCTACCGTTTGCGTAAACTTGGAGCAGTTGACCGAAAACGCTTTCAAGAAATGTTTACAGATCCCCAAAACATTATTCTTATTGAGTGGCCGGAAAGGATGCGTGGAATTTTGCCAAAGGGCGCGATTAAGGTGAAGATGAGGTATGGGGAACATCAGAATGAACGAATCATTCTGATGAATTTCTAATTTCTAATTTCTAATCAAACCCAAACGACTACACAACCCAACACATTTTATTTCTTGGGCTTGTTAAAAGGATACAATATATTTAGATATTTGAAGATTGACGCTTAGATGTTCATTAGATATTAAGAATTAGAAATTTTAATTATGATTATTTTTCTTTACGGCAAAGATTCATATCGGAGGCAGGAGAAGCGCCGCGAAATTCTTTCGCAATACAAAGCAAAAAATGCCGATGCCGATATGCTTGCCTTGGATTTGGAAGAGGCTCCCGAAGATTGGAAACGAGCGGGCGAATTTTTGCGCCAGCAATCTCTTTTTGTTTCTTCAAAAGCAGTTTTGATTACCGGTTCTTCGGAGATTTCTGAAGATGATGGATTTAACAAGAAGGAGGTAAAAGAATGGATTTCTATTTTAACATCCGCTCTTTCTTTGCCGAAGACGTTTATTATTATTTCTCAAGAGAGCGCTCCCAAAGTCGCTTTTAAGTTTCTTCTCGCGGAGCCGGTATTGGTTCAGGAATTTCCACGGCTTACGGGAGCGGAGATGGAGAAGTTTTTGAGGACACGCGCGAAGCTTCTTCGGTTGGAGCTTCAGTCCGCCGCGTGGAAGTTCCTTTTGAGATATGCGTTATCTCAAGCAGAATCGTCTTCCGCGGGACTTCAGGAGCTTCAGAAGATTTCGCTTGCTTCTTTTGAACAGCCCATTTCTCTTTCCGACGTACAAAAAATTTTGGCGTTTAACGCGTATGACGAGAGCTTCGCAATCGCGCTTCAGCTTTTGCGGGCGAGGGACGTTTCCGGGCGTCTTCTCGCTCTTTCCCTCCTTTTGTTTCGCGGAGACGAGGCGCGATATACGTTTAATTTGCTTGGGAGCTTAGCGAGAGGGAGGGAGGCGGTTTTGCTCGCCGAGTATGATGAGAAGATTAAGGGAGGGGAGATGGATGATGAGACCTCTTTGCTTGGTTTTGCGCTTGGAGTGTAAGTTTTGTTGGAAAAATCTGGCATAGCATCCCCACTCATTCTCGCTCGTCCATCAGCTGACGGACTTGCTCCGAGGTTTCGGTCGTTTTGCCCCCCCGCACAAATCCCTTCGGGATTCTGCGGGGCAGGCCCCGCAAAGCTTCACTGCGGGGCAGGCAAGCTCGGGGAATAAAATATTAAAGATTACCCTGTCAGGGAATAGGTTTGGATTATCAAATATAAAGCTGTGCTGTTTCCAAGAGCTTTTGCTGTCTACTAACTCACGATCGTGAGTTAGTAGACAAGTTATAGGCGCTGTGAATTACGAAATTCCGTTATTGTCTGAGCTTGCCTGCCCCGTGGCGAAGTTCTACGGGGCCGAAGACATACCTATGGAAATAAGGCAAAAACATTACTCTTCTACAGGCTTAGGGAATAACACTTCTGCCTTTTTGTCATTCACAGATAGGTGTATGTGGATTTGAAAAACCCCGGCTTTTGCCGAGGCTTGTTTGGGATTTAAGATGAGAGTTTTTTTGACAATCTGCTTTTTAGGCGGGAGGCTTTGTTTTTTTTGATAACCTTCTTTTTTGCGAGCTTATCAAGTTTTTTATAGACCAAAGGGAGGGCTTCTTTCGCTTTGTTTTTGTCTCCGCTTGCCAGCAGTTTTTTGTAGGTTTTAATAACCTCTCTTGTTTCTTTCTGCGCTTTTAGGTTTTGGATTCTCCTTCGCTTGGTTTGACGAAGAGCTTTTTCGGCTGATGTGGTGTTTGGCATTATTTGAGAATCTAGGATCTAGAAGTTAGAATCTAGAATAATTATTGTTTGGTATTGTACGGGTTTCTGGCGAACAAGTCAATTTTTGCGTTGTACATTATTGCCTCTCTTTATTTGAGGGGGTATTATCAAGATATGATTTATGCTTTACGGGGAAGGGTGAGCGAGATACGGGAAGGTTTTTTTGTGATGGAGTGCTCGGGCATTTTTTTTAAGGTGCTTGCGGGAGAGCGGACGATAACCGCTCTTTCCGAACGGGAAGGAGAGGTAAAAATTTTTTGCGCCACGTTTTTTCGGGAGAACGCGTCGCCGGAACTTTTTGGTTTTTTTGAAGAGGAGAGTCTGCGACTTTTTGATTTACTTCACAGTGTTTCGGGAATTGGCCCGAAGACCGCGCTCCGTATGCTGGATTTGGGAAGCGTTCCCAATATTATTGCCGCCATTATGGAGGGAGACGCCGCGCTTCTCTCAACGGTTCCCGGAATCGGGAAGAGAACCGCCGAGCGGGTTATTTTGGAGCTTCGTGGAAAGGTTACGGTTCAGGGTTCGGGCGACCTTGTTCAATCCATGAAGATGGACGCGGATGTTGAAGACGCGCTTGTTGGTTTGGGGTATTCGCGAGATAAGGTAAAGGAGGCGCTTCGCCTCATAAGCAAGGAGGTTCAAGGATTTCAGGATAGGTTTAAGGCGGCGATAAAAGAGCTTAGACATTAACGGACACATCTCAATCATGCTGCGATTTTTAAGAAACATTTCTCCGTTTTTTTTGGTTTCTGCATATCATTTTATGCTGGCTTTTTTGGCGCACTGGTTTTATGGAAAACCCTCAAAAAAATTATTTGTGATAGGGGTAACAGGAACGAAGGGAAAGACGACAACCGCGAATTTGCTCGCGGATATTTTGAATATGGCGGGGCATAAGACAGGAGTAACGAGTTCGGTGTATTTTAGATTTGGCGATGAAAAGAGAATTAATGACACAAAGCAGGGAATGCCTGGGAGGCTTCAATTACAGAAACTTTTGGCGGAGATGGTAAAAAAGGAATGTACGCACGCTGTTATAGAAACGACTTCAGAAGGAATGTTGCAGTATCGGCACAATTTTATTGATTACAGCGTGGCGATTTTTACGAATTTGTCGCCGGAGCACATTGAAAGGCACGGGGGGTTTGAGAAATACAGAGACACTAAAGTAGGGTTGTTTGAAAAAATCGCGCGAAAGAAATCCTTCGGCACGGTTCGGGATGCAGACGGAATCGGGGTTTATAATTTGGATGATGAGAACGTGGGGCATTTTTTAGCGTGTCCGGTTCGGACGCGAGTTGGATATACGCTAAAAAATAAATCCGATCCGCCAGCTGACGGACGAAATCCGAAATCCGAAACAAATTCGAATATCAAAATTCAAAACATTAAACTTACTGACGTTGGATCAGAGTTTGATATAGAAAATATTCATTTTAGGGTCCCACTGATAGGAGAATTTAATGTGTATAATGCGGTAGGGGCGATTGCGATGGCGCGGGCGCTCGGGGTTTCTTTGGAGAAATGCGCGGAGGCGCTAAAGAATCCGACGCCCATTTTGGGGAGATTTGAGATTGTTCAAAAAGAACCTTTTGTAGTTGTTGTGGACTACGCTCATGAACCGAAGAGCTTGGAGGAGTGTTATAAGACAGCGAGATTGTTTACCAACACGAATGACACGAATGATGTCGCGAACAACACGAACCACGAATCGCCAAAACTTGTTTGTTTACTTGGTAGCCAAGGAGGGGGGAGAGATAAGTGGAAAAGGCCAGAGATGGGGAAGATTGCGGCGAGATATTGCGATGAGATTGTGCTTACTAACGAAGATCCCTACAATGAATCGCCGATTGAGATTATTCGGGACGTAAGAAGAGGGGCTGATGAAGGATTAAAGATTAAGGATCAAGGATTAAGGATTTATGAAATTATTGACAGAAGGGAGGCGATTAAAAAAGCGATTTCGCTCGCGAAGCCCGGGGATGTGGTTATTTTAACCGGTAAGGGCGGGGAAGTTTGGATGTGCTTGGAAAAGGGAAGGAAGGTTCCGTGGGATGAGAAAAAAATTGTGGAGGAAGTTTTGAGAGAAAGATAATTTGATAAAAAAATGAAGGGGCGCGTGGCGCGCCCCGAAAGAGGGTTTCGATTACTTCAAAAAAAAGATGTAGTAACCGTAACAACCCCCCACGATCAATCCCCCGACGGCCGTCAGAAGGCCACCGAAGAAGATCGAAATTTTCTCTGGCTGGGCTGGCATTATGCCCGCGTGATAGAGTCCTTCTAATATTCCGATCAAGCCCAACAGTAGCAATAGAAGGGCTATCTCTGCCCTTTTTTCCGTGTCCATGCGCTCCCTTTCTTTGAGTTTGGCGCCGTTCTTTTCTTAAGATGATTTAATTTTTTGATTTATGCAAATTGCTGGTAGAATGCTAACGTTATGTCTTATTTGGATGAGTTGAATGCTCAACAGAAGGAGGCGGTTACGACGACTGAGGGGCCAGTGTTGGTGATCGCTGGGGCGGGAAGCGGAAAGACGCGAGTGATTGAGTATCGCGTCGCGCACTTACTAAAACAGGGCGTTTCTCCGCGCTCAATTTTGCTTTTGACCTTTACCCGCAAGGCGGCGGGAGAGATGCTTCGCCGAGCTTCTCGACATGATGCTTCCGCGGAGCATGTGGACGGCGGAACGTTTCACTCGTTCGCGTTTAAGATGCTTCGCAGATATGGGGAGAGAATCGGTTTGTCGGGCTCTCTTTCGGTTTTGGATGAGGGGGACGCGGAGGAGGCAGTACATCGCTCCGCCGCTTCTTTGGGTTTGTATGACCCCGTAAATCCCGCCAAGGCGGGACGCGGGACAAGTAAAGAGGGGCGGTTTCCGAAGAAGGATACGTTGCGAAGCGTGATAAGCGCGTCTTTGAACAAGGGGTTGGACATTTCAAGCATTTTAATGAAAGACTATCCGCATTTTCTTCATTTAGCGGATGATATCGCGCGCGTTGGAAAGAGATACGCGGCGTATAAGCGGGAGAAGGGGTACATGGATTATGACGACCTTTTGCTTTTTCTTCGCGAACTTTTAATGGACAAGGAAACGCTCGCGCAACTTTCGGAGCAGTACCGGTATGTGATGGTTGATGAGTATCAGGATACCAATGTGTTGCAGGGAGACATCGCGTATCTTTTAGGAAAAAAAAACCAGAACGTCATGGCTGTGGGGGATGACGCGCAGAGTATTTACGGGTTTCGGGGGGCGACGCACGAAAACATTATGAATTTTCCAAAACGGTTTCCAAATACCACTATTATTAAACTTGAGGAGAATTATCGGAGCACGCAGGAAATTTTAAATGTCGCGAATGCCGTTTTATCTGATATGGACAACAAGTACGCGAAGAAGCTTCATTCCGCGAAGAAGGAGGGCGGAGGGAGGCCTCATTTTGTCTGCTTTGAACAGCCTTATCGAGAGGCGGAGTGGATTGCGCGAAAGATTAAGGAATTTTATGATGAGGGGGTTTCTCTTTCCCGGCAGGCGGTTCTTTTTCGTTCTTCTCATGTTTCAATTCCTTTGCAGGCGGAGCTCGCGAAACGAATTATTCCGTTTCAGGTGTTTGGAGGAGTGAAATTTTATGAGACGGCGCACGCGAAAGACGTGATGGCGCATCTTAAGATTCTTTTAAACCCTCGTGATGAACTCGCGTGGAACAGGGTTCTTATGCTTATTCCGGGTATTGGGCCGAAAACCGGAGGAAGATTGATTGCCGAAATTATTCGTTCTGTTTCGGAAGGAAGAAGTCCGGCGGGCGTTCTTTCTTCGTATGCCAAGCAGAGCAGGGACGGAAGGGAAATTGAGAAGCTTGCTTCTTTTTTGGAGGCGAGTTTTGGAAAACCCTTGCCTCCTTCGGAGCAGTTCGCGCTCGCTTTTTCTTATTACGAGCCCTTGTTGTGGGAAAGGTTTGACGATTGGCACAAGCGTTTGAATGACCTTCAGACACTTCAGCAGGTTTCTTCCCGATATGCTTCGTTACAGGAATTTTTGGGAGACTTTGTTATTGAGCCCCCCTCTTTTCATCAGGCGGGAATGTTGAGCCGTCCGGAGGAGCGACCCCTTACGCTTTCCACGATTCATTCGGCGAAAGGGCTGGAGTGGGATGTTGTTTTTTTTCTCGGACTTTCGGAAGGAGTGTTGCCCTCAAATTTTTCCATGAACCGAGAGGATGAGATTGAGGAGGAGCGTCGTCTTTTTTATGTCGGCGTTACCCGCGCGAAAAGAAACTTGTATCTTCTCGCAAATTTTGGAGCGGGGCGCGGAGGGGAGGGAGCGCGGGAACCTTCGCGATTTGTTACATCTTCCCGCGTACTTTTGGAGCTTAACCAGTTTGGGCTCTCCCCTTCTAGCTATCGGGATTCGGAGGACGAGGATGAGGAGAGCGTGGAGTATGACGATGACGGAATTGGAGCGGTCCGTAAACGGAAGATTAAGGATTAAGGAAGCGAAAAATGAACACATGAAAAATGAAGGGTCTCGTTGAACGAGACCCGAACGATTCTTGAGGCTCGCTTTAGATGGCGAACTCAAGATGTTGTGCTAAAAATACCTGGCTGACCGACTTGTTGTTGTGAATATTGCGAATGACGGTCGCCAACAACGGCGCGATCGAGAGAACCTGCAGTTTCGGGATGAGAATCCGCTTGTCGTCCGGAACGGGAACCGTGTTCGTTATGATGACTTCCCGAATACACTCCTCATTGAGGCGTTCAAGCGACTGCCCGACGAGGACGCCGTGCGTGACGGCGATATACGCCGCGTTCGCGCCCGTTTTGTAGAGAGCGCGCGCTTGCTGAATGATGCTCCCGCCTGCGATGACGTCGTCAATGATGACGGGCGTTTTGTCACACACGTCACCGATGATTTCCAGTACCTCCACGTCGCGTCCGCCGATGCCGCTTCGCCGTTTGTGCATGTACGCAATCGGAAGCTTGAGCACTCCCGCGTACTTCTCGGCGAGTTTCGCGCGTCCGGCGTCCGGCGAGACGATAATCGCATCCGCGAGCTCCTTCGTTTTGAGATAATTCACGATGGTCGTCGCGGCAGTCAGATGTTCCATCGGGATGTCAAAAAAGCCTTGAATTTGAGCGACGTGCAGGTCGACGGACACGACGCGATCTGCGCCCGAAGTCGTCAGCAGATCGGCGACAAGCCGCGCGCTGATCGGCTCGCGTCCCGTGGATTTTCGATCCTGACGCGCGTAGCCGTAATACGGGATGACGGCGGTCAACTGACCCGCGGACGCTCGACGGAATGCGTCGAGCATAATGCACAGTTCCATGAGGTTTTCGTTGACGGGAGCACACGTCGGCTGGATGATGAAGACATTCGCGCCGCGAATGCTCTCCTCGATCTGTACGTGCGTCTCGGTGTCGGCGAAGGTGTTTAGGTGAATCAGACCGAGGGGAGCGCCGAGAATATCGGCGATCTCTTTCGCGAGACCTGGATGAGCGCGACCCGTGAACAGACGAAGATGATTTTCCGAAGACATGATTTCTCCCGTCTCTTCGGAATTCGGAATTACGAAAAAAATCAAGTTGCCGTTCCCTATACTACTTTTTTTCAAATTTTGCGCAACTTTTTAGAAGAGGATTTTTTTGGTATACTTCTTACTTAATGATCCCCGTTAGAGACAATCAGTTTTGGTATACATATGTTTTGCAAAGCAGGAAAGATGGACAATGGTATACTGGCTCTAGTGGTGATTTACGGAAGCGCTTGAGTGAACATGATGTAGGTTTGAATTTTTCCACAAAAACGAGATGACCATTTAAGCTAATATACTATGAAGCATGTAGGCACATACAAGACGCAAGGTCGAGAGAAAAATATCTTAAATCAGGCATGGGCAAGCGCTACATTAAAAATCGACTTAAGCGCTTCCTGTCTCTAACGGGGTGATACTTACGTTTCACGGAGGAGCGAAGTCGGTGACGGGGGCGAATTATCTTTTGGAAACGAAGAATGCCAGGATTCTTGTTGATTGCGGACTTACGCAGGGGAGCAGATATTGCGAGCAACAGAACTTTCAGCCGTTTCCTTATGACCCAAAAGGCATTCAGGCTGTTTTTATTTCACACGCGCACATTGACCATATTGGAAGGTTGCCGATGCTCTATAAGCAGGGATTTCGGGGAGAGATTTATTCAAGTCCGCCCACAAAAGACATGGCGGAGTTTTTGCTTTTGGATTCCGAGCATATTTTGGGAAAAGAGGCAGAGAGGGAGGGAGAGAGGCCGCCCTATACCGCGAGTGATGTCCTGGAACTTATGAAGCTGTGGAAGAAGCGACGGTATCACGAACACGTACAGATTGGAGATATTGATGTTGAGCTTTTTGACGCGGGGCACGTGCTCGGCTCTACTTCATATCGTATGAGCGCGGAGGGAAAAAAAATCGTGTTTTCGGGAGACTTGGGGAATATTGACGCTCCGCTTATTAAGGAATCGGAATATATTTCCGAGACGGATTACGCGCTTGTTGAGTCGGTTTACGGGGGTCGTATTCATGAGGATATTTCACTCCGCGAGACGAAACTGCGAGAAATTATTATTGAAACCATCCGCGCGAATGGCGTGCTTATGATTCCCGCGTTCGCGCTTGAGAGAACTCAACAGCTTTTGTTTAAGCTTAATGAGTTTATTGAGGGAGGACAGATTCCCCGCGTGCCCGTGTATGTTGACAGTCCGCTTGCCATCAAGCTTACGGCAATTTATCAGAAGTATTCACGAGATCCGATGTATTTTAATAATGACGCGATTGAGCTTATCAGAGGAGGAGACGCGATTTTTGATTTTCCCGGGCTTCATCTCACTCTTACAACCGAGCAATCCAAGCAGATAAACGACGCGCGTTCTCCGAAAATTATCATCGCGGGAGCAGGAATGTCTAACGGGGGAAGAATTCTTCATCACGAGAGAAGGTATCTCTCTGACCCCGCGAGCACGATTTTGTTTATCGGGTATCAGGCGCAAGGCTCTTTAGGAAGAATTATTTTGGACGGAGCGGAGGACGCGCGAATTATGGGAGAAGACGTTTCTATCCGATGTAAGATTCGGGAGATCGCGGGATATTCCGCTCATGCCGACCAGAATCAGCTTACGCGATGGGTTTCCGCCATGAAAACATCCGTGAAGAAGATTTTTGTTACGCAGGGAGAAGAGGAAGAGGCGAAGGCTTTGGCTACACGATTAGGGAAAGAGCTTTCAGTTCAGGCAGAAATTCCAGAGCCGGGAGAGGTAGTAGAACTTTAAATTTCTAATTACTCATTTTTAATTTCTAACCGAATTTTATTGATTAGGAATTAGTTATTAGAAATTAGTAATTTTTGAGATGAACATTTATCTTTTGCGGGCGGTTGGGGTGTTGGCTGGAACAATTATCGGGGCGGGGATGTTTTCTTTGCCGTACGTGTTTCGACAAGTTGGAATGGGGGTAGGAATTTTTTATCTTGTTTTTTTCTTCGCGGTATATGCCGTGGTTCATGGGATGTACGCGGAGCTGATTTGTCGAGAGAAGGGGAAGCATGAATTTTACGCGCTCGCGAAAAAATACTTGTCTTTTTTTGCTCCCGCCATCGTCCCCCTCCTCTTTTTTGAGCTTTTCTTTACGCTTGTCGTATATCTTACGCTCGCGCCCACATTTTTTGGCATGATGGGAGGCGTATCTTCGTATGTCGCCGTGCTTTTTTTCTGGCTTCTTGCTTCCGGGTTTTTATTTTTGCGCTCTTCGGCCTTCTCGTGGTTTGAAGTTTTTGGTGTTTTCGGCATTCTTTTTGTCGTCGCGTTTGTATTTTTTTCCGGTTTGTACGCGCCGGCGCGGAACATTGTTTCGGAGCCTTTTTCTTTTCCTCTTCTTTTTCTTCCGCTTGGTCCGCTTCTTTTCGCGTTTGCCGGACGTCCCGCTATTTCACGCGTTCTTGATATTTATCTTAAGGCAACATCTCTTCGTCGAAGGTTTCGTCTTCGCTCCGCTCTTTTTTTAGGCACGCTTATTCCGGCTGTATTATATGTTGTTTTTGTTTTTGGCATGCTTCGGTTCTCGCCCGATGTAACGGAGGACGCTTTTTCTTCCCTTCATTTTCTTCCGCCTCTTACGCTTTGGTTTCTCGGACTTTTGGGAATTATCACTATTCTTACTTCTTATGTGGCAATCGGGATAAATATCCGTGAGATTTTTTCGGAGGACCTTCGTGTTCCGCGCTTCCCTTCGGCGTTTTTGGTTATTGGAATTCCGCTTTTTTTGTATTTAGTTGGGTTTAACGCTTTCTTTCGCGTTATCTCCATTACCGGCGGATTATTTCTCGCGCTTGAGGGATCTCTTATTGTTTTTATGTGGTTGCGGGCGTTCCCAAGGCACGCGTATAGATGGGCGGGGATTCCTCTTTTTCTTGTTTTTGGAGCGTCCTTTTTGTATCAGATATATTCTTTGTTTTAGCTTTTAGCTTCTGGCTTATAGCTTTTAATTCTTTATTTTTCTTGCGGTTTTTGTTGTTTTGCGGGAAGATGGAAGTGTTTTCGCTCCTGTAATTCCCCGTAAAATCGTTTCACGATCGCGGGGCAAGGAATGGACCCCTCGTCGTTCAACGGATAGGACACAAGCCTCCGAAGTTTGAGATAGAGGTTCGACTCCTCTCGAGGGGACACAGAAACAAGATTGTTTGGATAATGAATTAGCGACATGAAGCATATGAATAAATTAGAAATACGGGAGCATGTTTCGCTTTCGTCTCTTAGCACGTTTGGGATGGGGGGGAGGGCACAATTTTTTGTTGAGGTGAGAACGTTTGAGGAGTTTGTTTTTGCGGTTGAGTGGGCGAGGAAGAAAAATGTTTCATATAGAGTAATGGCCGGAGGAAGCAATATTATTTTTCCTGATGAGGGACTTGATTGTTTGCTTATCAGGTTTTTTGGAGGGAATATGGTTGTCTCAACGAATACCGAATCGGTTACGAATAAGCGAATAAGCGAATTTACAGACAGAACAATTATTGCGGATGCGGGAGTTCTTTTGGGCGATGTCATAAAAAAAGCTGTTTCGCTCGAGCTTCGCGGACTTGAAACTCTTTCGGGAATTCCGGGGACGATTGGGGGTGCGGTGTATGGGAATGCTGGAGCTTATGGACATTCAATTTCAAAGGCGGTTGAAAAGGTTGAAATATTGATTCCACAAACATTTGAACGGAAATGGATTTTGAAAGCGCAGTGCAAGTTTGGGTATCGGGAGAGTGTCTTCAAACGCGGATTTACGCAGACCATTTCTCCTATTATTTTGCGTGTTATCTTGAAGCTTGAGAAGGGAAATCAGGAAGAGCTTGAAAAGAAATCACAAGAAATTATTTCTTTGCGGGAGAAGAAATATAAGCCGGGGTTGAAATGTCCGGGGAGTTTTTTTAAAAACGTTTTGGTAAAAGATGTTTCAAAAAAGTCGTTTGCGTTGGTTGATTCCTCAAAAATTATTGATGGCAAGATTCCGGCGGGTTGGCTTTTGGAGCGTGTCGGGGCAAAGGGTATGCGTGAAGGTGGGATTTATATCGCGGACTTTCACGGGAATTTGTTTGTGAACGACGGGCAGGGAACCGCCGCCAACGTGAAAATGCTCGCGCGGATTTTGAAGAAGAAGGTTTTGGATAGGTTTGGAATAGAGCTGGAGGAGGAGGTGAGGTATTTTTAAATTACCCCACAATTTTTGTAAAAAAAACTTACCACAGTTTCTTCGCTCATTCTCGCTCGTCCGTCAGCTGACGGACTCGCTCCGAGGCCTCGACTATTTTGTCCCCCGCTTAGCTGGGGGACTATGTCCCCGCACAAATCCCTTCGGGATTCTGCGGGGCAGGCAAAAATGGTCTCGGAATCCGCTCGGAAACCGCGGGTAGTTTTTATGGATATCAATGAAGTGAAGGGGGTATAATGAATGTAATGATATTCGTATATCTAATTCATCGGGTGTTTTATCGCGTTGCCGAATTTTTTCGGCACTGGTATGTCGGGGGGTTTCGGGCATACTGGCGTTTTATTATTAGAACCTTTGAAGGCTTTGACCATTATTTTGCCTGGAAAATCACGCTGAACCATTTTGGAGAGCCGATGTACGGGGATTATTCGTTTGTGGGAAGGTGTCTCTCATTCGTGTTTCGTTTTTTTCGGCTATTTTTAGGAAGTATTTTTTACGCGGGTTTTCTTTTCGTTGCCGCTTTTATTTTTCTTCTTTGGATTCTTATCATCCCTTATTTATTCACGCGAGTGTTTTTTAGTTTTTAAGCATGGAGATTCTTTTTGTTAAAGAGCCGCGCTTCCAATTTTCTTCCGCTGAAGAATTCCTCGTCCGTTTTTTGGGATACACGGCGCATGTGTTTCTTTTTTTTATCACGGTTTTTTTGCTGGTTTCACGGGTTTCTTCTCTTACGGCGCTTGGCTTTCTTTTCGCGCTTTTTCTTTTTGACCGATTGATTCATATCGGGGAAGGGGAGAGGTCTCTTTCCGAGCTTTTTTACGCTTCAAAAAAAAGGCGGGTTAATATCTCTCTCGGTTTCCCCTCGGTTTCTTCGCGGATTCTTATCGCTTCTTTTCGCGAGGCGAAACTTACCCGAAAGCCTTTTCTTTTTGTTGCCTTGAATCATGTTTTGCAGGAGAGAGGAATTTCTGAAATTATTTCACGCGCCGGAAGCTCTCCGTCTTTTTTCAGGGTTGAGGCGGAGAAGCTTCTTTCTCTTCCGTCAGAGCGGGCTTCCGCGCCGATTCTTCAGGTTGAGGAGACGATGAGGAGGGCATACACTTCCGCTCTTTCTTCGGGAGAGAAGTTCGTGCGGCCGCGAAATTTATTTTCCGCGCTTTGTTCTTCGGCAGACCCCCGAATTATTTCCTTTCTCACTGCTTTGAACATCAGCCCGTCTGATATAGAAGAGGCGGCGCTTTTTGAGAGACACGCGCGCGAGTTTGCCCACATGAAGAAGTTGCCCGCCACTTTAGGAGGGTATGTTTCCGAGCGAAGGTTTCAGCGGAATCGGGCCGTGAATCGCGCGTGGACTTCCCGCCCCACTCCTCTTTTAGACAGCCTCTCGGAAGATTTTACCGAGCTTGCGAGACGGGAAAAAGTTGGGTTTTTGATTGGACACAAGGAAGAGTACGAGAAGATGCTTGATGTTATTTCGCGTCCGGGCAAGCCGAACGCGCTTTTGGTTGGAGAACCTGGTGTTGGAAAGACGACTTTGGTTCATCATCTGGCGTTTCGCATCGTGCATGACGACGTTCCGCCGGTTTTGTTTGATAAGAGGCTTGTTTCTTTAAACATCGCCCAGCTTTTTTCAAATGTTTCTTCAGACCAGCTGTCCGGACGGCTTCCGCGCATAGCGGAAGAAATTGCCCTCGCAGGGAATATCGTGCTTTTTATTTCCGATGTTCATAATTTATTTAAGATTGAGGAAAAAGGAAGATTGAGTCCTATTGACGTGTTTTTGCCGATTATTAAGAACATTTCAATCCCCACTATCGGCGAGACATATTCCCGCGAGTTTAAAAGGGAGATTCAGATGAAGTCGGATTTTTTGGACCAGTTTGAGGTTGTGCGGGTTCAGGAGATGAGTGAGAACGAGGCTGTGCGGTTTTTAGTTTACTCTTCCTTGATTTTGGAGAGGGAGTTTCGGGTATTTACAACACTTCGCGTGATTCGGGAGGCGGTTCGGCTCGCGAAGAGATATATAACAGACCAACCTCTTCCCTCTTCCGCGCTTGACCTCTTAAAAGAAACGTACGCGCGGGCGAGTCGCGAACATATCCGAATATTGAAAGAAGATTTGGTCGGGCTTGTTTTGCAGAATAGGCTGAAGATTCCAATTGTTTCCGCCGACTCAAAGGAAGCGGACAATCTTTTGCATTTGGAGGAGATTATTCATAAGCGTCTCGTAGGACAAGACGAGGCGGTTTCGGCGGTTTCTCGCGCGCTTCGGGAGTATCGGGCGGGCCTTTCAAGAAGGGGAGGGCCTATCGCCGTGTTTCTTTTTGTCGGACCTACGGGAGTGGGAAAGACGGAGTGCGCGAAGATTTTGTCTGAAGTTCAATTCGGGTCACGGGAGATGATGCGAAGATTTGATATGTCGGAGTATCAGGACAGGCAGAGCATTTTTCGTCTGATTGGCACGCCTGACGGAGAGAAGACGGGAGACTTAACCGACACCATTTACGAGCACCCATACAGCCTGATTCTTCTTGATGAGTTTGAGAAGGCGCATCCTGATGTGTTGAATTTGTTTTTGCAAGTTTTTGACGATGGGCGCCTCACCGACAGCTTGGGAAGAACGGTTGATTTTCAGAATACGATTATTGTCGCGACTTCAAATGCCAACTCTGATTTTATTAAGGAAGAAATTGAGAAGGGGAGAGGGGTGTTAGAAATCGCAGATGAGATTACATCTAAATTAACGGAGTATTTTAAGCCCGAACTCTTGAATCGTTTCTCGGACATTATTGTGTTTCGGGACCTTACCCGAGATGAGATTACGAAGATTGCCGAACTTTTGATTCAAGAGGTTTCGCGGATGCTTTTTGATTCTCAAGGAATTGAACTTATTATTTCCAATGAGATTTCTTTGCGAATCGCGGAGATTGGATATAGTAAGGTGTTTGGGGCGCGACCGCTTCGGAAGATTATTTCCGAGGAGTTTAGGGGAAAGCTCGCAGAGATGATTCTTCGGAAGGAAGTACAGAGGGGGGACAGAATAAAAGTGAGCTTTGGGGGAGGAGAGTTTTTGTTTAAGAAAGAGTAGTTTTTATAGTTTGTAGCTTGAGGCGCTCCTGCGGGCAATTCGCACGAAAACACGCTATCAAATTCCCCAGCGTGGAATTTGCGCTCGCTCTCGGCCTCGCTCGCCAAGCACTCAAGAAGTCTTGAGCGCTTGGCGCCATGCCCGCTCGGCCTGCGAGACGGTTTTCTTAGCGAATTGCCCGCAGGAGAGCGTAAACAACGTTTGCAAATCTAATACTTTGCTTATAGATGATTTTTTGGAGTAAAATGAGATTTATATGATAAGCAATGAAATTTCGTCTGGTATTATTGTGTATCGCGCCACTTCGGACGGGCCGAAGTTTTTGGTGTTGTATCATGGGAAGGGGTACTGGAATTTTCCCAAGGGGAAGCTTGAAAAGAACGAACGAAGTTTTCGCGCCGCCGTTCGGGAGGTGCGGGAGGAAACGGGTTTGAACTATAAAGACCTTCGGTTTAAAGAGACTTTTAAGGCGCATGACCGGTTTGTATTTATGAGGGAGGGCGCGCGGGTTTCTAAGATGGTTATGTTTTATCTTGCTGAAACTTCAAACACGCGGGTTAGGGTAAGCGATGAGCATGAGGGGTACGGGTGGTTTTTGTTTTCCGACGCGCAGAGGCTCATGAAGCATAAAAATCTTCGGAATATTTTGAAGCAGGCGTATGATGCGATTTGCGGAACACCGTCTTCTTCTCGGGTTCCCAGAAAATATCATAAACAGTTCCGTCGTCCGTCTCCTCGGAAGCTTCCGATAGATTTATGAGAAGGTATTTATTTTTTGGTTTTGGGGCGTTTTTATTACTCTTTCTTTTGCGTTTTCTTTTCTTACATCAGCAACCCAGGGCTCTTCGTAAAACTTTTTCATCTTTACGGGATGACCGCGAGGAGCTTTCTCGGATTATTTCTTCATCTTCCGAGTTTATGAAGAATAGCGTTGCTGTTTCCTCAACTATTTCCCGTGTTTTTTCTGTGAAACAAACATTGCCGCTCCCCTCTTTGCTTTCGGCAACTTCTTTTCCCGTCGCCTCTTCTCTTCCCATTTCTTCCTCACTTCTCGCCCCACAAACATATATTGTGCGTCCGATTCCTGTTGATTTACGGACGGTTGTGGGGGTGCAATGTAATTTTAAAAATGGACGGGGAGACAAGGGGCTTGTTCGCGGGTCGGGAGTTATTGTGAGTTCCGACGGGCATATTCTTACCAATCGCCACGTTGTTGATTCCAAGTGGGCGGCAGGCGCGTATGAGGGGCAGGGGCTGGGGGAAGATTATATTCTTCAAGGATGCGAGATTCGGATTTTTCCTTCCGAGCAGAGCATTTCTTCCGAGGACAGATACCCATATCCTTTTTTTGATTTGAATGCTGTTTCGGGATTTCAGTTTGATTTTAACGCGCGACTGGAACATCTTCCCGAAGAAAAAGGCTTATCAGAGACGGAGCTTAAGCGTTTGGATTACGCGATTTTGAAAATTACCGATAAAAATCCCTCCAAGTATTTTTCAAAAGATATTGTTCCTATTCACCACGCCCCTCTCTTGCTTATGAGTTCGGAGCAGGTATTGCAGATTGGGAAGGGAAAGAGAGTGGTGATTCCCGGGTACGCGTATCAGGCTACGGGAGACGGGGCTTTTTCTGATTATCGGCTTCTTACCAAAGATGCCATATTGTCCGAGATATACGCCGGAGACGGAGCTTTTCAGGATATCCCCTTTATTCTTGAGACCGATGTGTTGCCGGACGCCTACTCGGGAAGGTCGGGTTCGCCGATTTTTTATAATGGCTATGTGATTGGGGTTTTTCAGAGTCGTATTATTCCGAAGCCGAATGTTTCGGAATACAAAGGAAATCAGACGAGCATATCGGCTATATATGAAAATTTATCCGGCAAGTTGGAAGACGACACTTCTTTTGTTTTTGAAGACGTGTATCGTCCCGAGGTTCAACACTAACACAACGCCTCCTTTGCGGAGGCGTTGTGTTAGTTTACGAACTCAATAAGTTTTTTGAACGTTAAAGGTTCGTTTTTCGCGAGGTCGGCGAGTGATTTTCTGTCCAGCCCAACCCGTTTTTTCTTTAAGCTGTTTATGAGTTTGCTGTAGGTTATGCCGTGTTGTCTCGCTCCCGCGTTAATTTGGACATTCCAAAGAGCGCGGTATTCTCGCTTCTTTTCCTTTCTTCCTTTAAAGGCTTGTGTCCACGCGTGAAGCAGGGCTTCCTTCGCGGCGCGTTCTTTTGATTTTCTTCCCCACTTAAATCCTTTTGTGTATTTCAACACCTTCTCTCTTTTTTTGTGGGCGGAAACTCCCCGTTTTACTCTTGGCATATATGTTAAATCTCTAAACTCTAATCTCTAAATTCTAAACAATATCAAAACTTAAAACGTTTTTTGAATTTATTATAAGAACTTGTTTATGTTTTTTGCCGACATCACAAGATTTCTTCCTCCCCTCCTTCTCATGAGCTGATTGGTTTTTTTATTTGTTCTCGTGTGGCTTAGACCCCGCGCTCTTCTCGCCAACTTTCCCTTTTTCGTGATTCGTATTCTTTTTGTGATGCTTTTTCTTGCCATATTTTTATTAAGCAGACGGTCTATTTTTTCTTATATATTTGAACCGCGTATCCTCTTCCCGCGTCTCGCGGGGGAGCGGCGAGCTGATGAGGAACTTTAATCATTTGAAGAAACTCTTCCATTTTTTTTAATCCCCAATCTTTGTGCGCCTTCTCCCTCCCCTTTAGAAAAAGGTTGATTTCCACGCGATGTCCTTTTTCTAAAAATTCTTCCGTTCTCTTTATTTTTATTTCCAGGTCATTTTTCGCGGCTCTCGGCGATATTCGCACCTGTTTCAAGTCTTTTGATTTCTGTTCCCGCTGTTGTTTTTTATCGTCTTTTTCTTTTTGATAGCGGAACTTGTCAAAGCTCATTATTTTTACGACTGGTGGCGTTGCTTGAGGGGCTATTTCTATAAGGTCTAACCCCTGTTCTTTTGCCAGGTCAATAGCCTTTGATATCGCCATTATTCCCAATCCTTCGTTCGCGTCGTTTACCACGCGGACTTCCGCCGTCGTGATTTGCTCGTTTACGCGGTTCGTTATTTTCGGTTTTTGGTATCTTCGTATGAATGGTCTCACGTGGGTTTAGTGTAGGGGAAGAGAGAGGAAAATGCAAATTTTTTTAGAGTTCAACTCTTGCCACGAAACAACCCCGCCCCGCTTGTGAGCGGACGGAGTTGTTTTATTGGTGGAAGTGGCGAGAATTTCACGTCATCTCGCCAAGGCGAGACTCTTGGGAACCCAGCGGTTCCCAACCTCCGCGACGGGAAAACTCCCGTTTTCCCGACCCCTTTCCCGTTCAACTCTCGCTACAAAACAACTCTGCCTCGCTTGTGAGCGGGCGAGGTTGTTTTATTGGTGGAAGTGGCGAGAGTTGAACTCGCGTTCAGGGCAATTTTCGTACACAGTCTACGGGTTTGTTTTCGATTCGTTCCTTGATTGCTCTTGGAACTTGCTCAAAACCAGCTTGCTTCAAATGGGTTTTAGTCTTTCAAGAATGTTGAAGCGCCATTCTTAGAAGACGAGCCTCATTATATAACACCGGTTTTTCTTTATGAGACATCAAGAACCGATGCCCGGCTTTTCTTGTGGAAAGGCCAGAGACGCCCGCGTTTACGCAAAGGCAAATGCCGGCGCTGCAGTTTTTTGGTTTGCAGTTATTGGTTTGTGAGGTTTTTACGGGGGCTCACGACCCGACCTGCAGTGTACGAAACGTTGTCCTGTCAAAGCCCAGCACTCCCTTTGCGCAGTTCGCGCATTGTTTCGCGTTTTTTTAAAAGTTCGCGTTTGTCGTGTTTTTTTCTTCCTCGCGCGAGCGCGATCTCAACTTTTATCAGTCCGCGAGGATTATTATACAGTTTTATTGGGATTATTGTCAATCCCTCGCTGTTTTTTCCTATGAGATGTTTTATCTCATTTTTGCGAAGAAGGAGGCGGCGAGTTCTTTGTGGGTCGTAGTTTGGTGGAGCATTTTTTGGCTGGAAAGGAGATATGTCAAGCCCCACGAGATACGCTTCCTCGTTTCTTACAATGATGTGGCCACTTGGCATGGAGCCCCCTCGGATTTTTAGAGACTTGACCTCGTGGCCGGTAAGTTCAATGCCGGCTGTATAGGTTTCAAGGATGTCATAATCAAAGCGAGCCCGTTTGTTTTCGGCGAGCATAGACATGTCAAAAGTGTAAGGCGCAAATTGAAAAGTGTAAAACAGTCAAGGTTTTGAAAAGCGAAAACACGCCGAGGCGTGTTTTTGAGAAAAAAAGGACGGGCGCCTCGCGAGGGGTCTCTCGACGTGGGAGAGCGAGACGCCAAAACCCTGATTTGTTCAGCGTGGTTTGAGAAGAACAAATCAGGCGTCCCTCTGATGATTCAAGTCGAAGCGGTATGCTAGGTTCACTCTAGGCGTATTTTTTCTTTTAATCAAGTGGATTTTGAGATAGGATGGAAGGATAGGAATATCTAATTACTAATTTCTATTTTCTATGAAATTCCAAATTGAAGAATTTATTAGAAGTGTATTGCCGAGAGATTTTGAGCGGTCTATTTCGGTTTCTGCGCCGGACGTGAGGAGCCATGGGGATTATTCCACGAATGTGGCGTTTGCTTTGGCGAAATATTTGAAGAAAAGTCCGAGGGAGGTGGCGGAGGAACTTGTATTGAAGATTAAGGAGCAAGGATTAAGGATTAGGGAGAATTTGTTTTCGCGGGTGGAAGTTGATGGCGGAGGGTTTATTAATTTTTGGGTTTCGGAAGAGGTTCTTTTTGAGCGATTGCAGGAGGTATTAAGGAAGTCAAAGAAATGGGGAAGAGAAGACGCGGGGAAGAGCAAAAAAATCAGGGTTGAATATTTTCAGCCGAATGTGGCGAAGGTTCCTCATGTGGGGCATATGCGGAGCGCGGTTATTGGAGACGCTTTGAAGCGGATATTTTTGTCGCAGGGATACAAGACGGTTTCGGATACGCATATCGGGGACTGGGGAACGCAGTTTGGGATTCTTTTGTACGCGTGGAAAGGGCTTTTAGAAGAAGAACAGGAAGAAATCAAAAAGAATCCCGTGCGGGGATTGAATGATTTGTATGTGGCGGAGGGGAAGAATATTGAGGCGGACCCGGAGAGGCGTGAGAGAGGAAAGGGGGAGTTCGCGAAACTGGAGCGTGGCGATAAGGAAAATAGGGAAATTTGGAAGTGGATGGTTCGGGTTTCCATGATTGAGTTTCAAGAGATTATGAGTAGGTTGGGGCTTTTGAATTTTGAGGAAGAGAGACCGGAATCGGTGTATGAGAACGCTATGCCGTCTTTGGTTTCGCGGGCGTTAAAGAGGGGAATTGCTCTTAAGAAAGACGGAGCCGTGATTGTGGGCTTGGAGGACGCGGGGCTTGGGGAGGCGGTGCTTTTGAAATCGGATGGGGCATCCACATATCTTTTGCGGGACCTCGCGACCTTGGAATATTGGGATAAAAAGAAGCTGGAGAAAAATTTGTATGTTGTTGATGTTCGGCAATCACATCACTTTCAACAGCTTTTTGAGGCGGGGAAGCGGCTTGAAATTCCGCTTGCTGTAAAGAGCGAGCATGTTGTGTTTGGATTTATGTCCTTGCCCGAAGGAGCGATGAGTACCAGAAAAGGAAACGTGATCGGGCTTTTGGATATATTAGATGAGATGGAGATACGGGCATTGGAGGTAATTGAGAAGAAAAACCCGAAACTGAAAAATAAAGAGAAGGTTGCAAGGGCGGTGGGAGTTGGGGCTTTGAAGTATTTTGATTTATCCCATCATCCGAAATCAAATATTGTGTTTGATAAGGAGAAGGCGCTTTCGTTTGAGGGGAACACGGGGCCGTATCTTCAATATGCTTACGTGAGATTGAGGAGCGTTTTGCGTAAAGTTATAAGTTGTAAGTTGAAAGTTAAAA
>MFKK01000020.1 GCA_001781035.1 Candidatus Jorgensenbacteria bacterium RIFCSPLOWO2_01_FULL_45_25b
TACCCGAGAAGCATAAGCCAATTCGCGCCTAAGTATCCCGTGAGGTCCAGCCCCTGCACGAATCTTCCGATTTGCGGAGAAGCAAACTGAATAACAGGGATAAGCAAAAGGAAGCTTATGGTTGAGGCAATAATTCCATAAATAATGCCCTCTACGACAAAGGGGCCCCGTATGAAGCCGTTTGAGGCTCCCACGAGGCGCATGATGGAAATCTGCTCGCTTGAGGAGAAGATATTGAGGCGAACCGTGTTGAAGGTTACCATAATCGCGAGGAAGACGAGGAAGGTCGTCAGTATCGCGATTGAGCGATTGGACATTCTGATAATCGCCGAGAGACGATCAATTACAATCTGATTTTGCGCGTACGTAACCCGCTCAATCAAATCCCGCAGAGAGGGCGTTTCCAAATACGAGGCGATGGATTCATACTGGCTAAGCTCCTTCGCTTTTATGTTCAGCGAGGCGAGAAGCGGATTATCATCAAGCTCGCTCAAGGTCTGGACGATTGCCTCGTCTTCCGCGTGACGTTCTTTGAACTGTTTTAACGCGTCCTCCCTTGAAACATATTTTGTTTCTTTTACCTCATCCAAGCTTTCCAGCGAACGTTTTACGCTTAATATGGAATCCTCGGGCACGTTGCTTTTGAAATAGACGCTGATATCCACTTTTTCCTTAATCGCCCGCAGAGCCTCGCCGCTTATATGGTTAAAAAGAACAAGCCCCTCAAACACAACGAGCGTCAGAATCATGATGCCTATTGTTGAGGCGCTCAACCATCCGTTCCGCAAGAAACTCTGGATGCCGTATTTTATGATTCTTGAGAGAGATACCAACATTATTAGGCTCTAGGCACTAGGCGTTAGGCTTTAGACCAACATCTAGACACTAGCTATTAGATATTATTGTAATCATTTTGTTTAACATTTTCATTACTTCTTCTAAGAAGAATTCGCTTTTTGAAAAATCCAAATTTCTTCCGAAGAACAATCTTTTTGTGATAGTAATTTGAGTTTCCAGTTCTCCACCAGAACCAAACGCGTTCAGCAAAAATTGTCTTTGTTCTTTCTTGTATCCTCTTAATTTTCCTTCCGCTATATTTGATGCTATTGAAACTGCCGACCTCCTCATTTGAGAAGTTAAACCATATATTTCTTCTTTTGGAAATTCATCTGTAATTTTGTATATCTCTACAACTAATTCAATAGATTTCTGCCAAACTATAAGATCACGATATGTATGAATTTCCATTTTATAGCCTAACGTCTAGCGTTCTAAGGCCTAGAGCCTAATGCCTAAAGCCTCGTCACTCATAAAACTTTCCCGTAGCTTCGTCGTTTACTATTCTCCCATCTTCTATCGTAATCACCCTCTCTCCAAGCGCGTCTACAATGTGCTTGTCGTGAGTCGCGAGAATAATCGTGCTTCCGAGTTCGTTTATTTTCATAAGAAGCTTGATAACCTCCCATGAGTTGAAGGGGTCAAGATTTCCCGTCGGCTCATCCGCGATAATCACCTTCGGGCGGTTAATCATCGCTCTTGCTATCGCGACTCTCTGCTTTTCTCCGCCGGAGAGCTCTGCCGGGAAGTGAAACGCCTTATCTTTCAATCCTACCATATCCAAGACCTGCGGAACGAGCTCGTTTATTTCTCGCTCCGGTCTTCCCTCCACCTCAAGGGCGAAAGCGACATTTTCAAAGGCGGTTTTCTTCGCGAGGAGGCGGAAATCCTGGAATATGACTCCCACCTGACGGCGGAAGGCCGGCATTTCTTTCTGGTCTAGCTTGCTTACCTCAAAGGTATCAAACAACACCTTTCCGCTTGTCGGCTTTTCTTCTCCAATTAATAGCTTAATAACCGTTGACTTTCCCGCTCCGGATTTTCCCACGAGAGAGACAAATTCGTTCGGCTGAATTTTGAACGTAACCTTATCCAGAGCGTCTAATTTATGATTGTATGTTTTTGTTACTTTTTGAAAGTTAATCATATAACCGATCCGAAACTACAAATAATCCGAATCTACGAATCAATGCGAATCTGCAAATACGGTTATTATTGTACTCCAGCGCGAGATATTTTTCTACCCTTTTTTCAACAGGTCAAGATTTCCTTCCAGCACCTCTTCCACGCGGGAAATTTTTTCTTTCGTTATGTGGTCTTTCACCATTTTGTACGGATGAAGCACGTAGGAGCGAATCTCGTATCCCCAGTTCGGTTCTGCCTTCGTGCGAAGACCGCTTATTTCTTTTTCTTTTTTTTCCTCCATCAGTTTTAGAAGTTTCGCTTTTAGGAGCTTCATCGCGGCGTCCCTGTTCGCGGATTGGGCGCGTCCCGTTTGGGAGGAGGCTTTTAATCCCGTCGGGAGGTGAATCACACGGACTGCCGTTTCTACCTTGTTCACGTTCTGACCGCCGGGGCCGGAGGAGCGAAAAAATTCCACCTTCAGGTCCGCCTCCGGAATGTTAATGTTTGACGCTTCAATCTCCTCAAGTTCGGGCAAAACTTCAACCAAGGCAAACGAGGTGTGGCGAAGTTTCTTCGCGTCAAAGGGAGAGATGCGCACAAGACGATGAACGCCTGATTCTTCCTTCAGGCGTTCATACGATTTTTCTCCCCGAAGCTCCAGCGTGTTCTCGTCAATTATGCTCTTCTTCCATCCGCGCTTGTCGGCGTATTTGCCATACATTCGGAGAAGCATACTTGCCCAGTCTTTCGCATCATCTCCTCCCGCGCCCGCGTAAACAGAAACATAAGCTATGTTTTGGTTATAGTTCATTTCTGTCTTTAGACCCACTGCGGGTCTTTTCTTTATTTCTTTGGAGCGCGATTCTTTTTAAGAAAGTAGATGATGTACGCGATAAGAGCAATGATTATTGCGCCGAGAAATATGCCAACTATGGCATTATTGGTTCCTAAAGTTGTGAGACTGCCGATTTGAGCCAGCAGAGGCTGTGATGCTGTCGGTTGCGGAAGAGGCAACTCTTCTTCAACAACTGATACTTCCGGTTCTTCCTCAACTACCGGTTCCTCTTCTGGTTCTGATACGGGAGCTGGAGCTGTTTCGGTCGCTACAGACGGGGCGGGTTCTGATATAACTATCGCGGTTTGAGGCAGTCCCGTTCCTCCAAGAACGTTTTGACTTGCCGCGTCAAGCGCGAACGAGGAGCTTTGCAGAGTGATTTTCGCGTTGCCACTTTTCTTCGCGAAAAATGAAACTGTTCCGAAGGTAGTTTGCGAAGACACGCCTCCCGGATAGCCCGCTGTTTTTACAAGCACTCCGTTTGTATTGTCAGTAAGGTCATAGCCTGTTTGAGAAAGAGGCATCCAACCACTACCAAAAGTAAACGACCTCACCTCAATAAGGTCGGCGGGATAACGGAGTTCGGTTTTCGCGGTATAATTTTTTGTTCCTTCGGGATTTATTCTGATTGTGAGCGTAAAGCTCTGTCCTCTGCGCGCGCTTACGCTTGCCGGCGCAAACGAGGCGCTTGTCGCGGCGAGCGCGGAGGAGGCAATCATCACCCCTCCGAAGATTCCTAATGTTATTGTTAATAAGATTTTTTTAGTCATAGTTATATCGTCCAGTTAATCATTAGCGAATTAAAGTCAAACACATCTACCTTGCCGTCGCTATTAAAGTCCGCCAAATTATCCGCGCTCGTCTTTCCCCAATTTACCATCAGCGTGTTAAAGTCCAGAACATTTATCTTACTGTCCTTGTTCGCGTCGGCTTTTTTCACGGCTGAACTTACTGGCGTTGGAAGAATTGAGGGAGCGCTTGAACCGCCACCCCCGCCTCCAGCCGCTACTATGATTGATACTACCGGAGATGAATTAGATACCGCAACAAGCGAGCCGAAGGTTGTGAAGTGATAAGTTACGATTTTTGTATCGGTGCCGTTTGTAATCGCGCACTCGCCCGGGAAGATCGGGCTTGTCGGATTTTCATAACTTCCAGCGCAGGTATTCGTAATTTCAACCCAAGCGCTGTCTTCTCCGGCAGGCTTGTATCCCACAGCGCCAGTTACGCCCGTTAGAGTCAGTGTTACCGGCGCGTTAAAGAGAAGTACCGAATCCGAGGAACCCACCTCAATGATTGTATCCCCTATTGAGAAGCCGGAAGGAGCTACTCCTGAAGAAGAGGCGGTCTTTGGAGGCTGGATAGTGCCCGTCCATCCGCTTGGAGCGAGAATCGTCGTTCCATCTGGAATTGATACGCTCGCGTTTGATACCGCGCCATTGGTGAGAACAATGGGAGTATTACTTACGCCCGACGCAAGCCTTACCGCCTTTTCCACCGTAACTGTTTTCCCCCCGATTATTTGCGCGAGAGTGAGGTCAACGGCGGTTGAGTCACTAAGAGCGAAACTTGAAAGCGCGGTTGTAACGCCTCCAATCACAACCTCTCCATCTACCACAGCATTGATACTTGAACCGAAGTTAAGCATGCTGTCGTTTCCCAAAGTTATTTCGGAAGTTCCGCTTGGCATGCCAACTTCTCCATCGGATGTTTCTGTGAAGTCTAAATTCCCCGCTGTCGCGTCAATCATTTTCCCGCTTACAGCGGACGAGAGAATCGTTAGTCCCGGATTTATGTACCATGGGGTGAAGTCAATCAGCCCGCTCATCTTTCCTTCAATTTCAGTTGAGGAGGATGTTCCCCACCAGTTTTCTTTCGCGTCAAACGCATTCTCCGTGTTTTCATCCTCATTGCTTATCTCAATATCGCCATTATCGGAAATGGTATTTTTATACGCCCTGTTGCCGGACGCGGATAATGTTTGGATTCCGGTTCTCCTGCTCGCAATTCCGTTATTCTGAATAGTATTGCCTGTTATTACTACTCCCGAAACCGAGCTTCCAAGATATATTCCCGCGCTATCATTGTTTTTGATGGTGTTAGAAGAAATGGTGAGCGCGCCTCCCGAGGCGGCATTCACATATATTCCATAACCGCTGTTGTCCGTAATAGTATTTCCACTAATTGTCAGTTCTGAAAATTCAACATCTTCTCCCTCAATATGAATACCGCTTGTTTCCTCCCGATTCTCATAAATATAATTACCGGTAATACTGTTGCCACTTACGTCGCCTACACACTCATTAGAACAACCTCCTTCGCCCAAACCGACACCGGACGCATTACTATAGATTTCATTATTTGAGATGGTGTTGTTTGTTGAACCGCCAATCCAAACGCCCTCATTATTATTGTCGTGAATTTTGTTATTTGTAACGGTATTTCCATCCGAGTACGGGGAAAGGTCAATTCCCTTCCTTCCATTTCTTATTTCGTTATCCGAAATTTCAACACCACTCACCTCTTCTCCGATTCTTACAACCGGCTTGCCACACTCCGCGCCGTCAAGCACAAATCCCTTTACCGTAACGTTGCTTGCCTCAATGCTTATAACCCTGTCATCGCAATTGCCATTATCCATGATTACCGCGGCTCCCTCGGCGGGGCCCGCGCTCTCATCTCCCGAATCGCCCAAGAGCGTCAAGGGCTTATCAATGTTTAGATTTTCCCGATACTCTCCTCCGGAAGCAACGCTTATCGTGTCGCCCTCGTTCGCCTCGTCAATCGCGGACTGGATAGTTGAATATGTTTCGCCTGTTGTTTCATTCAATACTTCTTCAATATCCGCGGAATTAATCAACATCAATCCGACGGCTGTGTTTCCGGCAATATCGGTAACGTCCGCCGTTACGTCATTTTCAAAAGTCGCCGTTTCTTCTTCTGAAACCGAGATTCTTAGTTTTGTGCCATCTCCGTCGTTGTTATCGTTCCACTTAAATGTCAAAACCTTATCAGCGCCGACGGTTAGAGCTCCCTCTACTGACGAGCGCCCAGCTTCGTCTAGTTTTTCACTAAACGTCATCGTGACGCCAAATAATCCTTCTCTTAAGAAGGGTAGAGAGTAATCACTCATGCCATCGCCCAGTTCGGTAACTGTTGGAGCAATTGTATCAATAGTGAAATTTGATTCAGAAGACCATGCCGAACAAACCCCATTATCATTGCAAGTTCTTACATTCCAAATATAATCGTCATCATCAAGAGGCGCCTCCACGAGATATGAGGCTTCGGCGGTTGTGGCGGATAATATAAGTTCTTCGTTAGCGTCATAAATTTCTACTTCATAATGCGTCGTGATCGGATCCGCCACGACCGCGTCCCAGGACAACGTCGGTTGAGCATTATTGGTGAGATTAGACGGACTAATCTGCAAGTTTGTGGGCGTACTCGGTTCAGCGCTGACTTCCTCAACCGGATTTACCGTAATAGTGAATGTTCTGAAGGTTGTGTTATTTTCCTCTTGCCCATCATCGGCAGTCACGGTAATCGTAACCGATCCGTTCGCGTCCGCTATCGGTGTGTAGGTTAGAGTTCTCGTCTCTCCTGCTCCGTTGATTTCAGGATCAAGAACGACTGTCGGGTTGTCGGAGATTGCCGTCATAGTGACCGTCTGGTCAAATTCGTCTCCAGGCATAACATTGGTGATAAGCACTTCCTGCGCCGAGGAATCCTCATCAATGTTCTGGTCAGCGATTGGGTCAAAACTCGGCGGAGTGTTGGGGGGTGGCAGGCTCTCCAAATCAAATTGGGTAAAATGAGCCGCGTCAAAAGAAAGCTCGCCGCCATTTGGGCCGCCGGACATATACGTAATTCCTGATACTATATCGGCACCGTCAATAATTTCACCATCGTCATTCTTTACTATGATGGTTGGTTCCGACTCATATCCGAGTTCGTCCAGTCCATACATGTATATTTTTGCTCCTACTGCCGCCATCGCCTCGGCGGTAGTGGAATCAAACGCTATGTGTCCATCCGACATTTCCATAGCCACGCCCAAATTTTGCAAGATTGCCACGGTTGCCTGGTCGCTTAGATTCAAACTTTCCGTAAAGAGAATTTTCCCCTCGCCTATTTTTTCAAAATACAGCGCGTCGGGCTCGTCAGATGGCGTGGCTGACGGATTGTTAATCGTTCCTATGTTTGTGGTGATTCCGATTCCTTCCGCTCCTAGACAATTGGCAATAGAAATTAAAGTTGGTGGAAATGAAGGGGGGTTTACGCAATCAAATTCTTGGGCAACATTGAACCATCCCTTCGTGGGAGTGGTACCGGCAATGGCCCATGTTGACGGAAGTGCAAGGAGGTATGCGGATTTTCCCACCCCGGGTGCGGCAACGTTTACCCCTGGATCGCTCCCGTAGCTGACGCTATGAATGATATTTCCATTATCATCAAAAAGCGTGATTGCTTCTGTTTCGGGATCGTTATTTAGCCAGCCGGATGAGTGCTCAAACACAAGAATGCCATTCGCGGGAATCGTTCCCAAATTCGAAAGTGATTCAGGAAGATTCGCGAGGTCTTTAAGCGTCCAGCCCTCCAGGCTTATGGGATTACCCGTGGTATTCAAAAGCTCTACCCATTCGGTGTCAGAGGCCGATGAAAATTCGTTTATGATTACATCGCCCTGGCTGATTTCAGCCGCGCGAATTTTTAAGATAAAAAAAACGCCAAAAGCAATGGCACTTGCGGTAATAAGGAAAAGGACGAGACGCGCTTGAATCGGTTTATGTTGATGATTCATGTTTTTCTACATACTACGCCGTTTGGATTTGGTTTGGCAAGGAGGGTTAATTCTGGAGCCGAAGGCGGGAATCGAACCCGCGACCCATGCTTTACGAAAGCATTGCTCTACCAGCTGAGCTACTTCGGCAATTACCTATATTTTCTTGTGCAGATATTCGTGGATATTTAACACAGCCTTTACCGCGTCGCCCGATGAAATGTTGTTTTGCTTATAGAGAACATCCGATACGTCGCCTGCCGCCCAGACTCCCTCACAGGAAGTCCTTTGGGTTTTGTGGTCTACTATCACCTCCCCTCCTTTGTTCTTCTCCACAAGCCCCTCTATTATGTGGCTTGAGGGTACGGAACCAATTTCTACGAATACGCCCTCCACGTCAAGGGTTCGTTTCTCTTTTGTTTTCATGTCTTCATAGACTATTCCTTTCACCGTCTTTTCTCCCACTATTTCTTTTGTTTCCGCGTTCCAGATAATTTCCACCTTATCGCTCTTTTTTATCTTGTCCTGTGTTACCGCGTCTCCTTTCAGTTCGTCCCTCCGATGAAGAAGATAGATTTTTTTCGCGTAGGGAATGAGGTCTACCACCGCCTCAAGCGCGGAATTACCTCCTCCAACAACCGCCGCCGTTTTGTCCTTCATTATGGGAGCATCACAGATGGAACAATAAAACACCCCTTTGCTTTCCAGTTCCTTTTCTCCGGGTACGCCGAGTTTTTTTCTCTTGCTTCCGCTTGTAAGAAGTATTGTTTTTGCTTCTATGACCGCGCCTTTTGAGGTTTCCGCTATGAATGTTCCTCCCGCTTTTTTGACGCTTACAATCTCTTCGCCTTCCCGAACTTCAATGCCTTCCTGCGCCCGAAGATGAGCCTCCATTTTTTTCGCGAGGTCATAGCCCGAAATGGAAATTTCTCCTATCCAGTTTTGAATGTCATCCGAAACAAAAGATTGCCCGCCGAACGCATCGGTTACCAATACCGCGCGCATTTTTTTTCTCGCCGCGTAGATACCACCCGATACACCCGCCGGACCACCGCCAATGATGAGAATGTCGTATAGCAAATTTCTAATTTCTAATTTCTAATTTCTAAACAAATTCAAATTTCAAAAAATAATAAATCTTGAATTTTGTCCGTCAACTGACGAATCTAGATTGTTTAGAGTTTAGAGATTAGTATTTTTTCTTAATCTTTGTGTTTTCTTTTTATTTTCGCCTTTATTTTTTCCACCAGGCTTCTGTTTATTCCCAATGCTTTCGCGAGTTCCGTCGTATGAAATCCGACAAATATATGTTCCCCAACCTCCACAACCGGCACGCCGGACTGATGCGATTTTTTTACCATTTCCTCGTATCCTTTCTTGCTTTCCATCACATTTATTTCTTCATACCGAACTTTGTGCATGTCCAAAAACCGCTTCGTCATGCGACAGTAAACACAGTGAGGAGCTGTGAAAATTTTTATATTCATAAACACTTTTATTCTTCCGGGGGTTCCATGTTCCAGAGAACAAGAATAATCGCGAGAAGCCCCACAATCACATTATTCCATGCCGCGAGATTGATTTTTGAAAAGCCCAATATCCATGGAGAAGCCATGAGCCATACTCCGAATCCGAATATGGTCCAGTGATGCCATTTCATAGCTTATAGCTTTTAGAGTTAGTTTTTAAGAGCCGCTTCCACGATACGCTTCATATCCGCCTGGCTTCCGGCATCTTCAAAAAGAAAGGCGCCCGGAATCGCGTACCGCTTCCCTTTTTTGGTAATGATGATTGAGTACGGAGTTCCTTTCGCTCCCGCTTTTTCAGCTTCTTCTATTTGGGAGGCGATTTTTTCCGCGTATTTTCCGCTCTTCAGGCATCCCTCAAACGCTTTTTTATTTAATCCGATTTCTTCCGCTAACTTCGGGAGAAGAGCGGGGTCAAGCCCATTATTTGAGGGCGTTACTTCGTAAATTTTATCAACATACTCCCAAAATTTTTCATTTCCTCCCAACTCTCCCGCGCACTCGCTCGCCTCTGACTCTTTCCTTGCTTTTGAATGAAGCTGGTCAATCGGGAAGTGGCGGTATACCCAAACCACCTTTCCCTCATACGCTTCCATAACCTGTTTCATTGTCTGATGAAAGCGCTTACAGAAAGGACATTCTAAATCAGAAAACTCAATGATTTTTACCGGCGCGCTTATATCCCCAAGAACATGCTCGTTTTTGTCTATCTCTTTTACGTATTCGGGAGAAACTTCATCAAGGGTTTCGCTCGCCAATTTTTTTCCGGCAACTGAATTTTTTCCCGTACTATAAACAAGCGAGCCCGCAATCAAAACAGCCGCGATTAAAATGCTCACGGGTAAAAGCAAATCTTTTTTCTTTTGTTCTCCTTCTTCCATTTCTTCTTCATTTTAGGTAGGATGTTTACGAAAGTCAAACACCTCAAATCTCCTTGTTTTATATGCCTCTCGCAAAGAAAATCATTCTGCTTTTTGGAGACGCTTTTGTTTTTTACGTCTCCCTTTTTCTCATGCTTTTTATCAGATATGGAGATTCTTTTTCCGCTCGCTTTCCTTCCCACGTCGCCCCTTTTTCTCTCCTCTTTCTCGGATGGTTTTTGTTTTTTTATTTAAGCGACCTTTACCAAATAAGCTCTCTTCAAGACCATCGCCTTTTGTTGCGCCGGCTTTTTGTTTCCGTCTCTCTTTCTCTTATCGCTTCCGTTCTGATGTTTTATCTTTTTGGTTCTTTTTTTCACCTTACCCCGAAAACAAACCTTTTTTTGTTTAGCGTGCTCTACTTCATTCTTTTTTACTTTTGGAGACTTCTTGTTCCGCGGATTCTTTTTTTGGATCGTGTCCGAATCGCGCTTATTGGCGCCTCTCCTCTTTTTTCCGAAATTACGGAGCGTCTTTCTTCCCAAACGCTTCACGGATATGTTGTTGCTTATCAACACAACACATTCCCCGCCGAAGGGTTTGAAAAGATTTTGAAGAAACATTCCATTGATCAGGTTGTTTTGGACGCCTCTTCTTTTCCTTCCTCCCTCCCCTTCTTTTCTCAGCGAGTTCCCTTTTCTTCCCTCCGCGATTTCTACGAAACTCTCTTTGAGAAGGTTGCTCTTTCCGAACTTGACGGGAGTTGGGTGTTTCGGCACGTTGCCTCTTCTCGCCCTTTTTATGATTTTACAAAGAGATGCGCTGACGTTCTCCTTTCCCTTGCCCTTCTTATTCTTCTTCTTCCAATCAGTTCCCTTATTGCTCTTCTTGTTTTTCTTACCTCCCGAGGTCCCATTATTTTTTCCCAGAAACGAATCGGCAAACACGAGCATGAGTTTATCCTTTACAAGTTTCGCTCCATGCGCCACGAAAGCCGTGGCCCCTTGTGGACGGAGGCAAATGATTCGCGCCTTACCTCACTGGGCAAGTTTTTGAGGAGCTCACACCTTGATGAAATTCCACAGCTTTGGAATATCTTGTGGGGAGATATTTCATTTACCGGACCCCGTCCCGAACGGTCAGAACTTGCTTCCACTTATTCTTTGCTTCCTTTTTATCAATTTCGGCACTCGGTAAAACCCGGACTTACCGGATGGGCGCAAATTAACTTTCGTTCCAGCACTTCACTGGAAGAGGCGCGAGAAAAACTTTGCTACGATATGTACTATATCGCCCACCGTTCTCTCTTGCTTGATATCATCATTATCGTCCGTACTATCCGTTACATATTTATTTCTTTCAAGCGTTAGGCGTTAAAGTTTTTATGAAAAACAGAATCAAGGAGCTTTTTTTTCAAAATAAAAGTTCCCGCCAGACCGTCGCGAAAAACATTTTTTGGCTTAGCTTTAGCCAGTTCGGAGGCAGGCTTATTCGTTCATCCCTTATTATCTATGCCGCGCGACTGCTCGGCGCTTCCGAATACGGTTTATTTTCATACGTCTTGGGGCTTTCCGGATTTTTTATGACGTTTGTGGATATTGGAATCAATCCTCTTTTAACCCGTGAAGTCGCGAAATATCCCGAAAAACAATACTCGTACTTTTCCGTCTCCCTCTTTCTGAAGATTATTCTTCTTATCTCCACATCTCTTCTTATCTTTTTTGTCGCGCCTCACTTTTCTAAGATTGAGGGGGCGGCCTCTCTCATTCCTTTTATCGCTCTTCTTGTTATCTTTGACGGCGTCAGAGAGTTTTCAATCGCTTTCTTCCGCGCGAAGGAGAAAATGGAGCTTGAGGCGCTTGTTTCCATGTTCACCAACATCTCCATTACCGTATTCGGGTTTTTGATTCTTCAACGTTCAGCTACGGCATATGACCTTACCGTCACCTATATTCTTAGCGCGGGTACGGGCGCCATTGCCGCTATCATTCTTCTCCGAAAGGAGTTTCACAAAGTTTTTTCTTCATTCCAAAAACGTCTTCTTAAACCTCTCATCGCTGACGCCCTCCCTATCGCTCTTGTGAGTGTTATTGGAATGTTTATGCTAAACGTTGACATTATCATGCTTGGCTGGCTAAAAACTGCTTCTGATGTCGGTTTTTATTCTTCCGGCCAGCGCATTGTTCAGCTTCTTTATACCATTCCCGCAATTCTCGCGAGCAGTATTTTTCCCGCTCTTTCCCGATTTGTCGGAGAAAAAAATACGGAAGCCGTACGCGCGCTCGTGGAGCAGGCGCTCACGGCCACTTTTATGATATCTCTTCCTCTTACCATTGGAGGGCTTGTCCTTGCCCGTCCCATTATCAGTTTTCTTTATGGGGTGAGTTATATTCCCGCCACGCTTTCTTTTCAGATACTTCTCGGAACCCTTCTGCTTCAATTTTCGTGGTATTTTATCGGCAATCTTTTGTTTGTGTACAACAAGTCCTTGCAGTTTTCCAAATACCTTATTCTTGGGTCTCTTTCCAATATCGGATTTAATCTTCTTCTTATTCCCCATTTTGGCGCGGCGGGGGCGGCGCTCGCCACCGTTTTTTCCCAAATCCTGTATATTCTTCTCTCCTGGAGAATGATTAAGCGCGATGTTTATTTCTTAACTCTGCGATATTTGCCCCGTATTGTTTTTTCGTCTTTTTTGATGGGCGGTTTTGTCTTTTTTCTTTCTATTCTCCATCTTCATGTTCTTCTTATTATTTTCATCGCGGCACTTTTCTACTTCTTCCTCCTTTATCTTCAAAAAGAAAAGGCTCTTCTTCATGTTTTTGGGCTCTTTAAGCGGGTATAACATACCCTTCGAGTGAATTTTCTAATGACTAATTTCTAAATGTTTTGTTAGAAATTAGGTATTAGTAATTAGAAATTTAAGGTTACCATTCCTTAATCGCTTTCTCCCAGCGCTCTAAGTTTCCGCAGTCGTACCAACGGCCTTCAATTTTATGCCCGTACAGTTTTCCTTCTACAGCAAGACGCGGAAAGATTTCTCGTTCGGTTGAAATCTGCTCCTTTGAAAAATCCGCGTAGTTAAAAATTTCAGGGCTAAATATATATAGTCCGGAGTTGATAAAATTTGATGGCGGGTTTTCTGGTTTTTCTAAAAATTCAATAATATTGTGTCCGCTCATAACCGGCACCCCATACTCATGAGCATTCGGAACCTCTACCATCCATATCGTTCCCACGCCGCCGTGCTCCGCGTGAAATTCCTGCAGGCTTTTTAAATCAAAGTCTTTTAATTCATCTCCGTTTGTAAGCACAAAAGGTTCATTCCCAATCCAATCCTTCAAAAGCTCCATTCCTCCAAACGTGCCCCTCGGCGTTTCTTCATAAAAAATTTCTATTTTTTCGTTCGGCATCTCTTCTTTCCAAACGCTTCTCCATTTTTCAAAGTCGTCTTTGTGCATTTTTCCCGCGAGAATTCCGATTTTTTCCACATTGTGCTTGTGAAAAAAATCAATAAGATGCCCGATAATGGGCTTCTTTTTCACCGGCACGAGGGGCTTTGGAATTTCGTAGGTTATGGGGCGGAGGCGGGTTCCGAAACCTCCCGCGAGTATTACTGCTTTCATGACAGTAAATCATCGCAAATATTCTCATAAAAATCAATTTTTTGAAAATAGACGTGCCCGAGATTGCTCTCGGGCACAGACGATACGCGCTCTACGTCTACGTATGTAGCGCGTCGAGGGTGATGGCGGGCCCGCAGGCCTCTACCACCCCATGTTTGGAGCCCCCTTCGTGGCAGAGGGCTCGCCACTCGGAGAGTGGCATGAGAAACGCGCGAGCTTGTTCCGAATTGTCTTTTTGCGGAGTTACCTGTATAGGATCCCCCACAAAGCCACGGAACCAGTAAGTCCCCTCCCCCCGTCCCCCGAGACGTCGGTGGTATGGCGTTGCTCGCGCGCCGGCGAGCTGCTGGACGAGGGACAACATAATCCCCGTTTCTTCAGCAAACTCGCGAAAGGCGCACTCTTCCGGAGTTTCGCCCCTTTTGAGAACTCCTCCTGGAGGCATGACACTCACACCCCAGGACTTTGGTTCGGCGATGAGAACCACGAGCCCTTCCTCCCCGACTGGGTTTGGAAGGCGACAGAACACGAGAACCCCCTGCCCCTCATCTATGATGAAGTGAGGGAAAATTGTACCGTCGGGTCGCCGTTGCTCCAAGACTTTCACCTTTGGAGCAAAGCGTTTCGCAACACCGACGTCGGATGCTGGACGGGCGTACTCGCCCACCCAGTCATTCAGAGGAACCGGTGGCCGGATATCCGGCCAGACCAGTCCCTCTTCCTCAAGCCATCCGTCAAGCGTTTTGGTGGTGAGGATTGGGAGTCCGTACGCATGCGTTTCCATAGGTTTTTCCTTTCTTGAAAAAACCAAAAAATGTGAAGGCACCCTGTAAATGAGCCAATATACAATAAAACAAACGTAAGAAATAATCAAGTTTTTTCTCCCTTTATTCTTTATTTTCGCCTACAATAGCGGGGCGGGGTTGCTACACAAACATGGGCGAAAATAACCCCGAGCGAGTCCCGCTTGGTGGGACGACGAGAGGTTACCTTGTACAATACCGCACCGCTCATCGAGCTCATCGAGTTTGATGACTCTTCAGAGTCAGAACGACCTGAGACTCTCAGAGTCGGAGACTTGCGGTGCGGTAGTTCATTCGTTATTCTTCATTTTATGTGTGGTATAATGGGCATATACGATACGCGCGGAAACACTCCTGTATTGGAGGGTGATTTGACGCGTATGCGGGACACGCTCACTTACCGTGGGCCGGATAGCGCGGGGATTTATATTTCTCCGGACAAGCGAGTAGGGCTCGGACACCGACGGCTCGCGATTATTGACCTTACGAAGGCGGGGCATCAGCCGATGACTTATAGAGGATCAAGGATTAAGGACCAAGGATTAACGATTACCTTCAACGGAGAAATTTATAACTTTAAGGAACTGCGAGAGGAGTTACGGAAAAAAGGATATGAGTTTCGCTCGGAGTCTGATACAGAAGTGATTCTCGCAGCGTACGCGGAGTACGGACCGGAATGCGTGAAACGTTTTAACGGAATGTTCGCGTTCGCGATCTGGGACGAGAAAAACAAATTTCTTTTCGCGGCGCGAGACCATGTGGGGATTAAGCCCTTCTACTATTCTTTTGAAAACGGGTTTTTTCTTTTTGGTTCCGAGATTAAGGCGATTCTAGTCCACCCTTCGTTCAAAAAAGAATTGAATGAGGAGAGTGTTCCCCTTTATCTTACTTTTGGATGTGTGCCCGCGCCGCACACGCTTTTTCGCGGAGTAAAAAAGTTGCCAGCGGCGCATATGCTTACGATTGACGCGAGCGGAAGCATAAAAATTCAGGAATACTGGAATCTCCTTACAACAAAGAATCAAGGATTAAGGATTAAGGATCAAAGAGAACGGGAGGGGTTTTTTGTTTCAGAGACGAGGCGGATTTTGGAGGACTCCATCCGAATGCAGATGGTGTCCGACGTACCCTTCGGGTGTTTCTTGTCCGGCGGGATTGATTCTTCAACAAACGCGGCCTTAATGAGTCGCACCCTCGGAACACCTATTGAGACGTTTTCCATTGGAGTAAAGGACTTCGGCGAGAAATACAACGAATTTGAATATTCACGAAGGACAGCCGAGCTTTTGGGAGCGAAGAGGCATGAAACCCTCGCCGGACGAGACAACCTGCTTTCTTTCTTGCCGGAATTTGCAAAGCACGCGGATGACCCGCAGGCGGATTTTATTTCTTTCCTTGTCTATTACCTTTCCAAACTCACGCGCGACTCGGGTGTGATTGTGGCGCAAGTTGGCGAGGGCGCGGACGAGCTCTTTGCCGGATATCCTCAATATCCCGCGTTTCTTTCTTCCTACCATACCTATCATCGCTTTTCCCCTTTTTCTCGCCTTGCCGCGCCGTTCTTTTCATCCAATCCGTATGTGAAACGACTTATGAGGGGGCAAGAGCCGTACTGGGGGCTTGCTGTCGCTTTTTCCGATAATCTTACGAGTTACGATCTCGTAAGAAATTTCTATGATGAGGTAGACCGCGCGCTCCCAGAGGCGGATATGCTTACGCGGATAACTTATATTGATTTGAAAATACGGCTCGCGGAATTTCTTTTGATGCGCGTGGACAAGATGGCGATGGCGCATTCCATTGAGACACGCGTACCGTTTTTAGACCATCGGCTCGTGGAGCTTGCCTTCCAAATTCCCGAAGCGCTGAAATTAAAACATGGCACAACAAAATATATCTTGAAACAGGCGGTGCGCGGCATTATTCCCGATGAAATCATTGACCGCAAAAAACAGGGTTTTGGCGCACCTCTCAAGGAATGGCTCCGCTCTCCCAAAACCGCGAAAGAGTTTACGGATATTATTTTCAATTCAAAAATCCGCGAGCGCGCTTTCTTTGATTACGATTCCGTTCAAAAACTTGTTTCCGAACATCAAAACGGCAAGGTAGACAACACCTTCCGCATTTGGACGCTTATCACTCTTTCCTTGTGGTACGACAGATGGATTGTTTAACTAAGAAACAGAAGGTAGAAAATATAAAATAATTGATTAAAATTCCACCTCTGATTCTTTCTATAAATGTCTACTAACTTACGATCGTAAGTTAGTAGACATTTTATGGCTTCACCGCTGGATTGTTTCTGCTTACAAAATAAGTTTCGGTTTTTTGCTCCGCAGTATTTTAATACGGGAGTTGTGAATTCCTCTGTCGCATTTTAAAGCTCCACATCTGTTGTTGGTGGAAACGCATCTATCACAATAATCACGTTTCCGCCATTTATTATGTCGTTTGACCTCTTTTTTTCTTTTCTGTATAAATATCTCCAGTTCGCGTGTCGGTCACTTTCTTCTTTGGGAGGGTGAGCGATGTTTGCAAGTTTTTTCTCATGGCTTCGTAGGTTTTGGTATCTACATACGTCCTACGCGCCCAAGAGATGGGGGCGCCGCGTCAAGCAGTAAGCGAGAGGCGCGTCTTCTCACATGCGGCTCTCCTTTTTTCGGGGAGAGCCGCGTTTTTTTAGGACATAAAAACTTGATCACGCAATATACTTGTCCAATTCGTAATCATTTGCTTCGCTTCCTCTTTCCTCATCACATTGTTGTGTCCCGGAAATATAATATTCCATTCTAAATTTTCCATTCTTCCAAGCGAACCCACCCACGCTCCTCGGTCAGAATTCAGAAGCTCCGTGTACGGTTTTCCGTTGTATAGCGCGTCTCCGGTTATAAGTATTTTTTTCTTTGTTTCATACAACGCATAAGAATCGTCCGTGTGTCCCGGAACATGAATTATTTTAAATTCATATGGCTCCACTTTTATTGTTTGCGCCGTCTTTTTCTTTACGCGTTTTGGCGAAGTCCATGTGTCGCATAATTTTTTCGGTGTCATGTTCCAAAAATTTTTTACTATTTCTTTTTTAAAGTCCTTTTCTCTCAGATATTGGAGGCCAAGATATTTTTCTCCCCGCATTCTTTGTATTGTGCGTTCTGCCGCCCATACTTCCTTTTGAGTAAAATGCCTTGCTCCTCCTATATGGTCGTAGTGACTGTGTGTCAGAAATATCTTGAACGGTCCGAACCCCTTTGATACCAGAAACTCCCTTAGGTTCGCGAATCCTATTCCGGTATCGATCACGAAATCAGTATTTATCCCTTCCAATACAAATATATTCGCGTGCTCTTTATAATATGGCTCGGTCACGAGATGTACATATGATTGTATTGTTTGAATTTTAAATATGTTTTTCATGTTGTTTTGGCAGAGAGGGGTTGGAATTTCCCTCTCTGCCTGTGATGACGGATCAGATGCTGAATAGGCCCGAGTAGAGCACCCAACATCCCCCATTTCTCGACTCCGCGTCTTCCATGGAGTACTCCACGGGCTTCAGGATTTTTGCTCCCATGCGTTCATGGAAGCGGAGGACGGGGTCGTAGGGCGCTCCGTCTTCCTGACGAAGTTCGCAGTATTCATCCACGCCCATTTCCGGTCGGGTGTGGTAGAGCGGGATGCGGGCGTTCGCGATGACCTGCTCCACGCCCATTTCGAAGAGGTTGTCCAAGGTGCGGGCAATGAGAAGCTCTGAGATCCGCATTGTGTGCGGAAATCGCAGATTGTGCGTGAACTTCTCTCCCCGAAACTCTGGATTCACGCCAACTCCCACCAGAAATCCCGTATTCCCTGTGGCGACGTGAACCTGGTCTGTCCATCCGTGTTTAGTCCCTTCCTCCCAACTTGAAAGAGAGGTCGAGTCGCCATCCCAGTCGAACCGAAAGGCGTACTGGGACCCTGCGGGTATTTTTTCCACAACTGCGAGCGTGATTCCTTCCCGGAATGAGGTGAGGCGCGCCTTGATTTTCGCGCTCGATGCTTCGAGTTCCTCTCCCCCGGCTGTTCCCCACGCACGCCGCTCGACATCAAGAAGCATATTGAGGCGTTTAGCCGCTGGCGTGAAAACGAACACGTTTCGCATATCTCCGTCCTTTCTTGTGAACGAACAGCGACCTCGATTGAGGCCGCTTTAGGAAGTTTGTTTTGTTTTTATTTGAAAAACACTCAAACGCCATAAACCGCCCTCAACCATAAGGCGCGGTCACGACGCACTACTACTCCAAATGTGTTTTTGTAACTTATCATATTTTTATGATACCTGTCTTTTGCTTCTTGTCAATCTTCGTATTTGCCCATAGAATACGTTTTATGAGAATACTTGCGGGCAAAAAGTGGAGGGAGAAATATTTGGATTATCACAAAACCAAACTTGAATACCGCATTCAGGTTCTTGCCTTAAAAAATCTTGAAAAGCTTGAGCAGGTGTATCATACGAGACCGAAGAGTTTGCGACTTCTTTGGAACTATTTCCCTGTTGTCGGGCTTGAGGGGCTTATCACAAAAACATGGTCGCGGCTTCGGGAGGAGCGTAGAAACGAGAAGTATGTTTCCTGTGGTATAGGAAGGATTATTGAAAAAGCGGAGGGTGGTAATTTTTCTGAAGGAGATATTGTCGGTTTTGTCGCCCCGTGGCACCCGGCGATTGCGGAGCGGATTGTTTTGCCGAAAGAGCTTGTGTTCAAGATTGATACGATGCCGGAATTTCAAAAAGATACGATTCTTTATGTTCCGTTTCAGCACGGCGCAAACAACGAGAAGTGGTGGGAGGGCGTACGGGCGTGGAGCATTCAGGCGGGCATAAGGATTTCGGATGAGGCGCGGGCTAAGCTTACGGATAGCGCGCGAGATGAAATTATAAAAACGGAGTGGCAAAACGCCGAACGGATTCAAGCGGGCAGTCCAAGCACGATAACGGAAAGAAGAGGCGAGGCAACCTCCGCGCCATCGGCGACCAAACATGGAGTTCTTTTCGGATTCGGCAATTACGCGAAAATCAACATTATCCCCTACTCTCGGCCCTTCGTGAATATACAAACGGTTCACGAAATTGACCCAACACAGATATTTTTGGAAAAAAGAATAAAGCATTGGGACACCGCGCCACTGCCCAAAGAAAATGAGAAACACGATGTTTATTTTGTCGCGACCTATAATCATACGCACGTTCCCATCACTCTTCATGCTTTGCGACAGGGCGCGTATGTGGTGGTTGAGAAGCCCGTCGCGATGGATTATGAGGAATTAAATGAGCTGGAACAAACTCTGCGGAGCGTGGGCAGAAAACTCTTTATCGGATTTCACAAGCGGTACGGACTTTTTAACAGGCTCGCGTTGCAGGATTTGGGCGTGCAACACGGAGAGCCGATTTCCTATCACTCCATCGTGTATGAACTTATTCAGCCCGAGCTTTTCTGGTACAACTGGCCGATTTCACGAAGCACCTTTTTCGCGAACGGGTGCCACCAGATTGACCACTTCCTTCATTTGAACAATTTTTCAAAGCCCAAGGACTTTGACATCAAACTTTTACAGGACGGGGCGGTTGAGGTTTGGATAGAACTTGAAAATGACGCGGTATTCACCACAACCTTCAGCGAGAAGGGCGTCTCGCGCGTGGGGCCGAGAGACCATGTGGAATTAAAGGTTCATAACCGGAACGTGCGCATAACGGACGCCATCAGATACCAATCCGAAGATAATTCCCGAATTATTCGAAAGAGGCGGATTTTCAAGACGAATAGTTACAAGGATATGTATCAGACGATTTGTCGGAAGATAGCGGAAAACAAGGAGGGCGATACGATTGATTCCATCGTTATTTCAACAAAGCTCATGCTTGACCTGGAGGAGAAACTTCAAACACTAAAGGGTTGGGGAGACAGATATGTTCGCGCTAAAGAGGAGTTCTCACGGTATTTTAAGCAACCGAGAACTTAAAAAATTCTTTTACTTTTATTTTTAAGTTTTCGAAAGAATCCATGTATTTTTCACTGTCGGCTACGATAATTGATAGATTGTAGTATCCAAACTCTTCCGGTAAAAAGTTCTGATAATCTTGAAAAATTTGAAATTTCGGAAACAACGCCCGTAATTTGGATTCATGTTGTTTTTTTGAACGTTTCCGAATTTTGCGCTTGTTGATAAGAATAAATGCTAATACGAAAATAAGCGCTAATCGCTTATTTCCATTTGAAAAGAAGTGTCCTTTGTTTATTTGTATCAATAAATAAGCCGCTTTGGAATAAATGTCCGGGTAAAACTGATCCATCTTTACCCCTTCTGTAACTCCCCGCAGTTTTTCCAATCCGGTTTTTTCGGCAAAATAATCCGGCGCCAACTCAATCTTTGAGTAATATTTGTAAACAAGATTAAAAACTTCCTCAAAATCTTGAGGTCCGAGGTAGTGCATATCTACTTGTCGGCAAGACGTTCAATAGCTCTTCCAAAACGCTCACTAATTTGTTTGGAGGGAATGCTGTGATGATGATTTTTTTCCTGCAAGGCGTTTATTTCTCCTTGTTTTCTATTTTCTGAAGCTTTGAATCCAAACAATCTTTTTAATAATTTTTTCATGTGTTTATTATATTCTTATTTTTTATTTATTTCAAAAAAAAGATGTGTAGCAAATTAATCTACTAACGATTGGAAAGAATTTCTGCGATGCGTTCCGCCGCTTTGCCATCTCCATAGGGGTTTTGGGCGCGGGACATTCGCTCGTACACCTCCTTGTTTTCCAGAAGTTCATAGACGCCCGCGACGATTGCTTCTTTTTTCACTCCCACAAGCTTGCTCACTCCCGCATCCACTCCCTCCATTCGCTCTGTTTTTTCACGCATCACAAGTACGGGCTTGCCAAGCGATGGTGCCTCCTCCTGAATGCCACCGGAGTCGGTCAAAATCAGATATGATGCCTTCATCGCTTCCACCATTTTTGTGTATGGAAGTGGAGCGCAAAGCTCAATGTTTTTTATTCCTCCCAGTTCCTCTCTTATTACTTTTTCTACATTTGGATTTGGGTGTACCGGAAGGATAATCTCCACGTCATCCCGATGAGCGATTTCTTTTAACGCGGAACAGATTTCTTTTAACCCTTCGCCGAAGCTTTCTCTGCGGTGGGCGGTTACGAGGATGGTCTTCCGATTTTTGAAAACTTCCGAGATCGGACCTCTTAAAGGAGGTCCGATCTCTTCGGCTCCCGCGACTTGAAGGAGCGTGTCAATCGCGGTGTTCCCTACCACATAGATATGGTTTTCGCTTATGCCCTCGCGAAGGAGGTTTTGTTTCGCGGATTCGGTTGGAGCGAAGTGAATGTCCGCGAGGCGCGCGATAAGCTGGCGATTTATCTCTTCGGGGAAGGGCGCGAACTTGTCATAAGTGCGGAGACCCGCCTCTACGTGCGCCACAGGTGTTTTTGTGAGAAAGGCAAGGAAGGCGGCGAGGAAGGCGGTTAAGGTATCGCCCTGAACGATTACCATGTCCGGCTTTTCTTTTTTTAAAAACTTCATGTAACGAAGGATGCCAAGTCCGCTCTGCAATCCCGCTATTCCTTTTTGAATAAGTCCGCTTCCCTTCCCCAACATTCGGTCGCTTATGGAAATGGAGAAAGAAATGTCTGGTTTTACATTCAGCTCCCGCAATGTTTCATCAAGCATCTTTCCGTGCTGGCGGAAAATGCAGACGGTTGTTTTTATTCCTTCTTTTTTAAGCGCGCGAATGACGGGGGCAAGCTTAATCGCTTCGGGACGGGTGCCGATGATAATTGCTATGTTTTTTTGGTAAATCACAGCTTAGAACGACAGATAAAAACTATAAAAGCCCTAGACGTTTCAGGTCAATTTCCGTCCAACGCGCTTGCTCTTCAACCATGCTCTTCAGTGTCTTTGGCGGGAAAATGTCGGAGAGGTGATGAAATGAAACAGTAATGCGCCTTCCGTCGGGATGGACATATCGCCTATGGCTTCCTTTTCGCTGTTTCAGCTTGAAGTTATCCTGTTGCAACGCGCGGATGAGTTCGCGAGCAGTGAGATTGCGAAACAGGGAGGGGTTCATACGTACGCTATATGGAAACAGCAACGCGAGTGTCTGGAAAGACCACAACGGATTCGTTTGGCCCCTCTGGGATTAGAGCGCCCTCTTCCCGAAGTTCTTCAACAATCATTTCAACCACTTCGTTGATGCGCTTTAGGGCTTCTTCCTCAGTGTTGCCCCATGTAACGGCTCCATGCTTTTCAAGGGCGGGGCAATAAGCGTGCCATTTATCGCCATCAAGCTCTACAACAACCTTGAATGTATATGTCTTTGACATGATTTTATAATACTACACCATACCGCGTTTCTCAATGTCCTGCCCTGCATGGTTCAGTCTCCCCACCTTTGTATGACGCCCTCCCATTTTTTTACGGATACTTCGGGAGTGAGGTTTTTTTCCGCATACCGCAACCCATTCTCTCCCCACTCTCTCAAACGCGCTTTATTATCATACATAAAGAGCAGGGCTTTCAAGCACGCGTCTTCATCCTCATAAATCGCTGACGTTCCGCACTCGGCTTCTTTTATGATGTTATGCGCTTCGCTTTTTTTATGGAGAAAGCCTAGCGCAGGAATACCCGCGGCAAGATAGCCCATAAGTTTCGCGGGTACTGCTGGCGTCGTATTTTTTGACGTAAGCGATATAAGACCGATATTCACTTCTTTCAAGAGTGCGGGGTACTTCTCTTTGGAAACCCAATTTTCAAAACGAACGTTACGAATCGTTGAGATCCGATCTCCTAAAGAGATCGGATCTCTGGTTTCTGCCATGAGCCGTTTTTTTTCGGAACCGTCTCCGCAGACGAGGAATACTATGTCGGGATGGGTTTTTTGCAGTTTTGCGCCCAAACGAAGAAGAATATCCAAGCCCTGTGAAGGCCCTATGACTCCGCCGAAGAAGATAATGAATTTATTCTCCAGACCAAACTGTTTTCGGAACTTCCCCGTGTTTTCCGCTTTTTCAAACGGCTCCATATTTACCCAGTGCGGGATGACGGTTATTTTATTTTCACCTACAAATACCTCGCCACTTGTGGCGAGATTATTATGAATGAGTGAAAATAATCTCTTTGATCCCGAGAGCTTTCGGAGCTGAGGGGCCGAGCGAGTCCCGAGTTCGTCGAGGGACGACGAGGGATAACCTTCAGCAATCACTCCCCTTTTTTCCGCGAGATACGCCTCGTGCTCGCGCGAAGGCGTTACAATAGCGTCGCACGACGCGTACGCATGACGCTCCATTCTTTCAAAATACTTGATAATGAATTTATTTTTCAGCACTCCCAAATCAATGGCGTTTTGCGGAAAGATGTCCTGAACATTCAAAATATATGTTGCCTTGTATTTCTTTTTCGCCTGCTCCGCCACCCAGGCAAGTGGAAGTGGCGGGCTATGCACGATTGCGACATCAATCTTTTTGCAATGTTTTTTAATCGCGTTCCAAAACAAGCACGGCATAAGAAGCCACGAGAGGCCCTTCAAAACAAAAGAAACGTCGTGATGCGGAAGTGTTTTTACGCGAATGACGCGGATTCCGTCTTTTTCCACGACCGTATTTTTGGACGAAGAGGTTACGACGGAAACACTATGCTTTTTTTTGCAAAGCGCGAGCGCAAGCTCCCGCATGAGCTCCGCTGAAGAGCGTAGCTCTGGCGGATAAACATCAGTTACGATGAGTATGTTCATAAAAGTAATCTCTAAATTCTAATCTCTAAATCCTAAACAATTTCAAAACTTAAAATCCAAAAATTTATAGTGAGCTTGTCGAACTACGTTTTTATTCTTTTGATATTTGAGATTGTTTAGAGATTAGGGTTTAGAAATTAGAGATTTTTTCTCGTATATTTTCACGTCCACGAGCATCCGATACCAATATCCTTGGAGATAGTGAAAGAGTCTCTCCTCTTTGCTTCCCAAAAAGCCGCCGCGAATTACAAAGCGATAGAAATAGTACAGACGGGCGCGCCAAAATAGAGGGAGGTGATAGTATAGTTGTAAGTTGTAAGTTGAGAGTTGAGAGTTTGCTTTTAACGCCTCGCGCGCCTCTTTTTCTGCGTAGTCGTTGTGTTTCTCAATCCACGCGCCGATTCCGTTTTTATTATTGTCCACGAAGTCATGTGTTAACTTTGCTGTTTTTCCTTCAAGAAGTGTGAGGTGCTCGTCCACTT
>MFKK01000021.1:0-24098 GCA_001781035.1 Candidatus Jorgensenbacteria bacterium RIFCSPLOWO2_01_FULL_45_25b
CTTGCAATCCCGCCAAAAAATCCTTGGTCGGCGCTTTGCGCCGTCCGCTTGTATCCACCGAAAAAACCTTTGAGTTCCTTATTGGTGCCCGGGGTGGGACTTGAACCCACACCCCTTGCGAGACACGATTTTGAGTCGTGCGCGTATACCAGTTCCGCCACCCGGGCTTACTGCTTTATACTGCCACAAGAGACCTCCTCTCAACAAGACCGCGCGAAACCAAAACAAAAACAAAACCCCTTCAAAACAAATCTCACGAAGTCGGACTTCATGAGATCAAAGTTGGACTTCATGAGATCAAAGTCGGACTTCATGAGATCAAAGTTGGACTTCATGAGATCAAAGTTGGACTTCATGAGATCAAAGTTGGACTTCATGAGATCATTTTTCAAAATAATAACAGCTCGTCAATAACAACCTGTTAAACAAAAAATCCACTAAAACAGTAGTGCCTCAAGAATTACCGTACGGTAATTCTTGAGGCACCACTACTAACTAATCTCATAAACTTTTGGAAGCCGAACTCCCAAATTCTAATGTTTGGGGGTTTTACCTCCAAACATTAGAATTTCTCGTGTTGATGTTGTTGTCCGTACAATTAATTTCCTTGTGTTTCTACTTTATCCATTCGTAGCTCCATCACAGTGGAGCAAAGAAGGATGAATTTCGTCTCCGCTTAACGGAGACGTATTTATTTACTTAATCCTTAATCTTTAATCCTTTGTCCTAAATACTTCACTGCATTAAAGCAGTGAGTACTATATCATGAATATCTCTCCGAAACGCATTAATTCCACCAAAATCACTCTTCCTCTTGGGATAAACCGCGTTTGAGAGCATAACAACTCCAACTCCCTGATTCGGATCGCAAATCACGGAACAGCCGGTAAACCCGGTTTTCCCAAAAGTATTCGGCAAACACCTTTCTCCCATCCACCCCGTTAGAAATCGCGCGTGCGCTTGTGCGCTAGAAGAATTTCCAGAGTGAGTTATTTCTAACGGGGTACACTTCGGCTGATAAATCTGAAAACCTAATCCTTGCGCCTCGCCAATTTCCTGAAGCTGGTTTGTATACATCGCGGAAACAGCCTCTTCTGAAAAGTACCGATAACCACCAAACTCCCCGCCTCGCAAAAGCATCTCCAAAAAAGTAAGAAGGTTGGGCGCGGTGGAAAAAAGCCCCGCGGACCCGGCAACCCCTCCTTTAGAGAGTGCGTACGCGCTCTCATCGTGAACCTCTCCGTGCGCCAACCCTCGTCCATTCTGAAACTCCGTGGGAACAATCTCATCCCGAGCAAAAAAAGAAAGTGGCTGAAAGGTCGTCCGAGACATCTGAAGAGAAGAAAAAAACACCTCCTTTGCAAGCTCATCCATACTCCTCTCCGCGACTCTTTCAATCACAAGTCCAAGCAAAACAGCGACAGCGTTTGAATAAGAAAAAACCCGCCCCGGCTTTGAACGAAACTCGCTTGAAAAAATAATATTCAATATCTCCAGAGGAGATGCTTGCGCGTAAGAAGAAAGCCTCAACTTCCTACCTTCATATTGAAGGTTTAGCGTATACGTCAAAAGATGCCAAAGCGTAACCTCTTTCCAATGCTCTCCTCGCAGTTCAGGAAGAAAAGAAACGATAAAATCCCCAAGACTCAATCTTCCTCTATCAATAAGCCACAACGCGAGAGAGGCGACAGGAATTGCCTTGGTAACCGACGCGATATCAAATATTGAGTCTGCCATAACCAAAGGAGAGCATTCATCATACGTAAATCTTCCCACGGGCAAAACAAACCTCTCTCCTGTCTTCGTAACAACTCCAACCACGCATCCGGGAAAAACCCCTTCCTGTATCGCAAGCCTTACTCGCTCCCGAATTTTTTCGGTTAATATCTCAATCTCCATATCATTTCTTCATTTCTTCGTAGTCCGTCGTAGTCGCTTCCTATATTCTATATTCTAAATTCTATTTTCTATATCTTAATTTGTCTTAAAAACTCAATCTCTCGTTGAACCTCTGTGGTAATTACCAACTCTAAACCATCAGTAACATAAAAATCTACTTCGCTCCTCACCCCAAACAAATCCTTCAAATACACGCCGGGCTCAATCGTGTACCCAACATTAAGTTCAATCTGCTTATCTCCCTTGCGTCCAAGCGAAACGCCCTCCCCATGCACGGAAGAAAAACCCAAAGGATGCCCCGTTGTATGGGGAAACATCTCTCCGTATCCGGCATCCGCGACAACGCCCCGCGAGACATCATCAATTCCCTTCCCCGTTGGAATCCGTTTTTTCAAAAGTTCCTGCTTCAAAAAAGAAATAGCGCAATCTCTCGCTTGAAATACAATCTTCGCAACCTTCTGAATCTCGGAAGGTATCGCCCCGCCCTTCCACGCCACCCACGTCATATCGGCAAAAGGAGCGCTCTCCTCCGCGATCCTCCCCCAAACATCAATCATAATCAAAGATTCAGGAGAAAGAAGAAGAGAGTCTTCCGGCGGGTAATAATGAACATGTTGCGTGTTTGCTCCGAAGGCGACAATAAGCGGATGTTCATCGCGACAAAGCCCCAACTCCTCAAATCGCTTATAGAGAAACTCCTGAACCTCCCGCTCGGAAACGCCAGGAAAAGCGAGAATATACCGAAGCGTCTCATTCTTAATCTGCCCCAAAAGCCCCGCCGCCCTTAAATGCTGTTCAATCTGATTCTTCGTCCAAGCCATAGAGGTATGGTATCGTATATATACCTAAAATTACTAATTTCTAAACAAACTCAAACATCAAATAACAAACTCGTTTTTGAACATTTGGATTTTGATATTGTTTAGAACTTAGAGATTAGAGTTTAGAGATTAAGTTTTTCATGACAATATCAAATTTTCAAAACATTATCTTAAAATGGTACGCAAAAAACAGACGCCCTATGCCTTTTCGGGAAACCCTTGACCCCTACAAAATCCTCGTCTCGGAAATCATGCTCCAGCAAACCCAGGTTTCACGGGGAATGGAAAAATACAAAGAATTTCTTAAAATATTTCCGACTCTTCAATCGCTCGCGGCGACGGACGACAAAACATTGATGAGAACATGGAAGGGGCTCGGATACTGGAGAAGAGCGAAATTCTTAAAAGAAACCGCGAAAGAAATCGTAAAAAATAAAAACGGAGTTTTTCCAAAAACGCCCAACGAACTTGAAAAGCTTCCCGGAATAGGCCCCTATACCGCCCGCGCCCTTGCCTGCTTCGCCTTCGGTTCAAAAGAAGCTTTTATAGACACCAACATCCGCCGTGTCTACATTCACTTCTTCTTTCCAGACAAAAAAAACATAAGCGACGGAGAAATCTTAAAAATCGCGGAAAAAGCGGTTCTTCAAAAAAATCCACGCGAGTGGCACTACGCTCTCTTTGATTACGGAGCGATGGAACTAAAAGATAAAACAATTAACAAGCGGGCGAAGAAATATGCTCGCCAAAGCAAGTTTGAAGGCTCCTTTCGCTTCTTCCGAACAAAAGTGGTTCGCCTTCTTTTGGAAGAAAAGGAGGAAAAAATTCCCGTCTCAAAAATACACAATACTCTAAAAAAAGAGCTATCAAAACATAAATCAGCCTACAAAAAAGAGGAGGTGATAAACTCCCTCCTCAAAGACAAGCTTATAAAAAAACGGGGGGCGTTTTATTCAATTTGAATGCTTTCCTTCTTGCTTAAAAACGCCCTCTTCGGATTTAAAAAATAATACACGCACAAAAAACCGAAAAACCCAAGAAGGATGCCCGCGAGAATATCGCTTGGCCAATGAACTCCGGAAACAACTCTCGCGAGGCCGTTCAACAAAGACGCTCCCAAAAACCAATATCCCCATCTCCTGTCAAGATAAAAAATCACAAACGAAAGCGCGAAGAAAAATGCCGCGTGTCCGGAAGGAAAAGAAAAGCTTTCCGCGGGAAAAAGAGGAGTAAAATCAAGAACGAGAAACGGTCGGGATCTGTGATAAAAAAACCGAATAACTTCAACAATTATCCCCCGCGAAAGAATAACAGATAATGCGAGAGTCAAAAATACATAAAGCCTTTTCTTCCATCCGTGAATTTTCCGAAGCAAAAAAAGAAAAAGCGCGAAGATGATAAAATAAGGAAAAAAGCGAGCAAAAAACAAAACAGCGTCATCTAAAAAAGGAGAACGCCCGATAAGAGAACGTAAAAAATGAAAAAGCGCGAAATCCATAAATAATCCCCAAAAAATCCGCCTGTCGCAAAGAAAGAAAAAAAATTACTTCCCGACGAATGGCAAGAGAGCCATAAACCGCGCGCGCTTCACGGCAAGAGAAAGCGCTCTCTGATGTTTCGCGCAAATTCCCGTATGCCTCGGGTCAATAATTTTCGCCTGGCTTGAAGTAAACTTGCGAAGTGTCTGCACATCGCGAAAATCAATCTGTTGTACGTTTTGGGAACAAAAAATGCACTGTCTCATAATAGTTAGTAATTAGTCATAGTTACTCGTCATTAGTAATTAGAAACCTGTGGTGAGCTTGCCGAATCCATTAGTTATTAGTAATTTAGAAAGGTATATCCTCCGGCCGAATATCATCCTCGTCTAAATTAATCTGGGGCATTATTTCTTCTTGCTCCTCCGAAACCCTCTCCTCTTTCATACCCCCTCGCGCCTTGCTCGCGGGGTCAAAAGAACCTGGGTTTTTTGCCAAAGGCGCGGAAAAATCTCCTCCTCCGCCAAGCCGAGGACCAAACTGCACAGTCTCGCACACAATCTCCGTCGTTCGGCGGTTCTGTCCCTGATTGTCCTTCCAAGTCCGATTCTGAAGTCTTCCCTCTATATACACTAAACTCCCCTTCTTCAAAAACTGACCAACAATCTCCGCCTGCCTGCCCCAGAGAACGACATTGTGAAACTGAACATCCTGTTGCTGAATTCCACTCTTATCCTTCCATGTCCGATTTGTCGCAACGCCTACAGTCGCGACCGCCTGCCCCGAAGGAGTCGTCCGCAACTCCGGATCGGCAGTCAGGTGCCCAATAAGCATCACTTTATTTAGATTCATCTTTCAAACAGTAACACAAACCCCATGTCTCTGTCTATGCGCCAAACATTCAGAGCTTCTACTTTGGCGTTCGTTTAGAAATTAGGAATTAGAAACCTGTGGTGAGCTTGCCGAATCCATTAGAAATTCTACTGTAGTATCTCCTCTATCTTCTTTTCAAGCGCCTCATTTGTCAGCTCAGCTCCTCCGCCTCGAAATTCAGGCGCCGCTACTTTAACCTCGCGCCTTTGGGAGGGGGGCCTTCTTTCTCCTTCCTTGCGAGCCACTCTTATACTCCGAAGAGTTGGTTTTAAAATAATAAACCGCAACACCTCCGAAATCAGACGAAGATCTCGCGAAAAATCCGCGAGCGCTGAAGGGTCAATCCGAAAAGTAGAGACGCCCAAAAAACCCTGGGAAGCCTTCTTAATCATATACTCAAGCCGAACCTTAGTAAGAGACGCGTCTTCTAAGTGAGAAGCGTGAAACTTTGTAAAACACGCGTGAAACAAAGGCAAATCAGCCTCATCTTTTAGCAAGTAAGTAATCTCATAAAGAGGATGTTCTTCTTCTTGATAATTCTCTGTAGTCATAGTGTCCTATACCCTACCAAAGGAAACAAGTAAGGTCAACCCCGTTTAGAGGTAGGTAATTTTTGTTGTGAGATCAATCATGTTACAGATAGCTACCTCTAACGGGGTCAATGAAGGTCTACTTCTTTTCTTTTTTACTAGAAGAAACACTCGGAACCTCCTCGGAGGAAGCGGAAGCGATGCCAAGAAGGCCCGAATCGCTGTCGGTCGCGGAAGCAAGAAACTCGCTCCGCATCTGATTCAACTCATCCTCTGAAATATTCCTCCATCCGGTTCCGACAGGAATAAGCTTTCCGACGATAACATTCTCTTTCAATCCTTTCAAAGGATCAACCAAACCCTCAATCGCGGCATTCACAAGCACCCTACTCGTCTCCTGAAAAGAAGCGGATGAAAGAAAACTGTCGGTAGAAAGCGCGACTCGGGAAACTCCCAAAACAAGCTGATTCGCGCGAGGAGGAGTCTTCCCCTCCGACTTCGCCCGATAGCTCGTCTCCTTAAATCGAGAACGATCCAACACCTCTCCCTCCGTAAGGTCGGTATCTCCGGAATTTTTCACCTGCACGCGAGAAAACATCTGACGAACAATCACCTCAATATGCTTATCGGAAATAGAAGCTCCCTCCGGCACGTAAATCTTCTGTACTTCGTTGATGATATATCTCTCCGCCTCCTCAATACCCCGATACTGGGCGATCTCCTGAATATCCAAAGGCCCCTCCGCAAGCTGTTGTCCCTTCTCAACAATATCTCCCTTCTTCACAAAAAGCGTCGCGCCTCCGGAAAGCGTGTAGTCCTCCGTCGCGGAACGTTTTGATTTCTTAACCCCTGTGTTTACCCGAATAATCTGGGAAAGCCCTCTCTCTTCAATATCCTCAACAATGCCACCGGATTTCGCGAGTGGCGCCTTGCCCTTCGGCTGGCGAGCCTCAAAAATTTCCTCAACACGGGGAAGGCCATGTGTAATATCCACGCCCGCGACTCCTCCGACGTGGAAGGTTCTCATGGTAAGCTGTGTGCCCGGCTCTCCGATGGATTGCGCGGCGACAATTCCAACCGCCTCGCCGATTTCAACAATCCTCCCCTTGCTCAAATCAAGCCCGTAACACATGGAACAAACGCCATAAAGGGATTTGCAGGAAATGGGAGAGCGAACAACAACGGATTCAATAGAACTCTTCTGAACCTCCTCGGCAATCGTCTTTGTGATAATCTCGCCCGCTCGGACAAAAACTTTCTTTTTCTCGCTGATGTCCTGCAACGCGACACGGGAATACAATCGTTCTCCAAACTTATATCCGTACTGTTCTCCATCGGCGCGACGCACCTCAATACCCTCCCTCGTCTTGCAATCCACCTCGCGAACAACCGCGTCCTGGGCGACATCAACCAAACGCCTTGTAAGATACCCGGCGGATGCCGTCTTCAAAGCCGTATCGGTAGACCCCTTTCGGGCGCCGTGCGTGGAAATAAAATACTCAAGAATACTAAGCCCCTCCTTGTAAGATTTCTTAACCGGGAGCTCAATAATCTCGCCCTTCGGATTAATCACAAGACCCTTCATGCCCATCATCTGAATCGGCTGGGACCAGCTTCCCCTCGCGCCCGAATCAATAATGGAATAAACCGGATTGCCAACCGATAATGTTTTCGGAATAAACTTCGCTATCTTCTCGCGAGCGGATGTCCAAACCATAATAATTTTCTCTCTCCGCTCCTCATCCGTAAGAAATCCCTCCTCATGCTGGGATTCAATCGCGAGAACCTCCTCTTCCGCAGTCGCGACAATCTCATTCTTCTCCTTCGGCACCTGCGTATCATTCATACCCCACGTAATGCCGGAAAGAGTTGAATACTCAAATCCGATGCTTTTAATTTTATCAAGATAATAATGCGTCTCCACAATGCCATAAAATTCAACAATTTTTAGAATCAACTTGGAGAGAACTTTCTTGTTCATATGCTGATTCATAAACTCAAAATCAGCCGGAAAAATTCGGTTAAAGACTAATCTCCCATATGTCGTCTCCGTATATTCAGCAGGCGCGTCTCCACTGCGAACATATTCGCCCTTCGTCGCGAGCACCTTAATCTTCGCTCCAAGTTCAACAAGCCCCGCCTCATGCGCGTGAGAAACCTCGCCAAAATCGGCAAAAACCCTCCCCTCACCGCGGGCGCCCTCCTTCATGGAAGTAAGATAATAACAACCTAAAACAATATCCTTAGTCGGGTCGGCGATAGGGTCCCCATTCGCCGGCTTCAAAATATTCTTACCCGCATCCATAAGCTCCTTTGCCTCATATTGCGCCTCAACCGTAAGAGGAAGGTGAACGGCCATCTGGTCTCCGTCAAAGTCCGCGTTAAAAGCGGCGCAAACCAAAGACGGCACGCGAATTGCCAAATCCTCAATAAGCAGGGGATGAAACGCCTGCACGCCCAAGCGGTGCAAGGTAGGAGCGCGGTTCAAAAGCACCATGCGAGTCGCTATCACCTCTTCCAAAATAGCCCAGACTTCCGGTGGCCCGTGCTCAATCAAACGGTTTGCCTGCTTGATATTGTACGCGAGCCCTCGCTCAATAATTTTATTAATGACAAACGGACGAAAAACTTCAAGCGCGAGATTTTTCGGTAAACCGCACTGGTTAATCTTCAGATCGGGACCAACCACAATAACAGAGCGCGCGGAGTAATCAACACGCTTTCCCAAAAGATTCTGGCGAAATCTTCCCTGCTTTCCCTTCAACATATCGGCGAGCGACTTAAGCGGTCTCCTACGGGTTGAAAGAATCTGCGAACCCGACCGGGAAGAATTATCAATCAAGGCGTCAACCGCCTCTTGAAGCATGCGCTTCTCGTTCACGATAATAACGTCCGGAGATCGAAGCTCAATCAGTTTCTTCAAACGATTGTTGCGATTGATAACGCGACGATATAGGTCGTTCAAGTCGGCGGTCGCGTATCGCCCGCCGTCCAGCGCGACCATAGGACGCAAGTCGGGCGGAAGCACGGGAAGCTCTTTCAACACCATCCACTCGGGACGAACTCCGGATCGCAAAAACGCCCGGAGAACGCGGAGTTTCCGAAGCACCCTTCTGTGACGACTCAAATCTTTTATGGAAGAGAGGGTTTCCATCGCCTCTTTATACGCTTTCTGAAGGTCAATCTGCTCTAAAATTTTCCGAATAGCGCCCGCTCCGCGGTCAGCCTCAAACACCTCTCCAAATTGCTCCGAAAGAACATAATATTCCTCTTCCGTAAGAATAAGTCCCGGCTTCAAAACCTCAAGAATCTCCTCGCTTCGTTCGCGCGCGGATTTTGCCCCCTCTACTCCCTCTTCCATCTTCAAAGCCTTATACTCGCGCTTAATATTCTGCAGGGCGCGCTTTTTCGCCTCCTCATTCACCGAAGTAACAATAAACGCGGCATAATAAATAACCTTCTCAAGTTTTGGAACCGAAATGTCTAAAATCAAACTTAGCTTGGAAGGAATCGTGCGAAGAAACCAAATATGCACAACCGGAACCGCGAGCGTAATATGTCCCATGCGTTCTCTCCGAACGATGGATCGCGTAACCTCAACCTGGCACTTTTCGCAAACCGTTCCCTTGTACCGGTACTTCTTATACTTTCCGCAGTAACATTCGTAATCCTTTGTCGGACCAAAAATCCGCTCGGAAAAAAGACCGTCCTTCTCCGGTCGTTGCGTCCGGTAATTAAGCGTCTCCGGCTTGATAACCTCTCCGTGCGACCAGCCTCGAACTTCTTCCGGAGAAGCAAGCCGTATTGAAATACTTTTTATGTCTCGTAATTTCTTTTCCATATATCTTTTCTCTCTTATCTTCTATCCCTCGTCTCCTCATCTTCATACTCATCATCATTTCCTCCTCCCTCATGCTCCTCATATCCGACATTGAGTCCCAAAGATTTCAACTCGGAAACAAGAACATTGAAAGACGCCGGAATGTTCGGCTTCTTAATGTCCCGTCCGCGAATGATAGATTCAAAAGCCGACGCTCGACCCAACACGTCGTCAGATTTAATAGTAAGCATCTCCTGTAATGTGTGAGCCGCTCCATACCCCTCAAGAGCCCACACCTCCATCTCTCCAAATCGCTGTCCTCCAAGCTGCGCCTTTCCTCCCAAAGGCTGCTGGGTAATCAAAGAGTACGGGCCGGTTGAACGCATGTGAATCTTATCCTCAACCAAGTGATTCAGTTTCATAATATACATAACGCCAACCGCGATCTTCTCATTGAAAGCCGCGCCCGTAAAACCATCATAAAGAGTAACCTTCCCGTCGGGAGAAATTCCCGCCTCCACGAGCTCCTTGCGAATATCATCTTCCGAAGGACCGACAAAGTTCGGAACAAGCGCCCGATACCCCAACGTACGCGCCGCGAAACCCAAATGAAGCTCAAGAATCTGTCCCAAGTTCATGCGGGAAGGAACGCCAAGCGGATTCAAAACAACATCAACGGCAGTTCCATCCTCTAAATATGGCATATCCTCAACCGGCCGAACTTGGGAGATAACTCCCTTGTTACCGTACCGACCGGTAAGCTTATCTCCCGCCCGAACCTTGCGAAGCTGGGCGACCTCAATCTGAATCTTCTTGATAATTCCCGGGTCAAGCTTGTCTCCCTTCTCGCGAGAAAATATCTTTATGCCAATCACCCGTCCCTGCTTGCCGTGAGAAACGGTCAAAGACGAATCCTTTACATCCCGCGCCTTCTCTCCAAAAATCGCCCGAAGCAAACGCTCTTCGGAAGTAAGTTCGCTCTCCCCCTTTGGAGAAATCTTTCCAACCAAAATATCATTCGCTCGAACCTCGGCTCCGATGCGAATAATTCCCTCCTCGTCCAAATTCCTCAGCTTGTCTTCCGAAACGTTCGGAATATCCGGAGTGGTAATCTCGGGACCAAGCTTCGTATCCCGAACGGAGCAGACAAACGTCTCAATGTGAATGGAGGTAAACCTGTCCTTTTCGGCAACCCGTTCGGAAAGAATAATCGCGTCCTCAAAATTTCCTCCTCTCCATGGAATAAAAGCGACTACCAAATTCTGTCCCAAAGAAAGAACCCCTCGGTCGGTCGCCGGCCCGTCCGCGAGCACGTCTCCCTCCTTCACTTTGTCGTGAAGATTCACAACCGGACGCTGGGAAACACAGGTAGATTGATTAGACCGCATAAACTTCACCAACGAATACGTGTGCTTTGAACCGGAAGAGGAGGTAACCGTAATACTCCCTCCGTCAATTTCCGTAACGGTGCCAGCAACCTCGCTTACGACAATCTGCTGGGAATCATACGCGGCCTTCGCCTCTCTGCCGGTTCCCACAAGCGGAGCCTGCGGCACAATGGAAGGAACAGCCTGCCTCTGCATGTTTGATCCCATAAGCGCGCGGTTCGCGTCATTGTGCTCAAGAAACGGAATAAGCGAGGCCGCAATGCTCGTAAAATGATTCGGAGAAACATCAATATAATCCAACTCCTCCCTCTTGCATGTTCCCGGCTTGCCCTTAATGCGCGCGGGCACAACATCCTCTTTAATATATCCGTCCTCTCCGATTGCGATATCCGCCTGCGCGATGTTATGCCTCTCGTCTAAAATCGCGTCAAGCCACTCAAGTTTTGATGTTACCTTCCCTTTTTCCATCTTAAAGTATGGGGCTTCTATAAATCCAAATTCATTTAATCGCGCGTGGCTCGCGAGATAGCTCACGAGTCCGATGTTCGCTCCTTCAGGAGTCTGAATCGGACAGATGCGTCCATAGTATGAAGGATGCACGTCCCGAACCTCAAAACCGGCGCGCTCTCTCGTAAGTCCTCCGGGACCCATCGCGGACATGCGCCGTTTATGCTCAAGCTCCGCCAAAGGATTCACCTGATCCATAAACTGCGAAAGTTGAGAGGATGAGAAAAAATCGCGAACAACAGCGGAAAGCACCTTGTAATTGATAAGTTGAACGGGCTGTAAGGTGTCTCTATCAAGCGTAGACATTCTGTCCTGCACTCCCCTCCGAAGCCGCGCGAAACCAATCCGCAGACGAGATTGCACAAGCTCTCCAACCGCTCGCACCCTGCGATTTCCAAGATGGTCAATATCATCGGGCTCCGACTTCTGTTGGTCGTTATTTAAACGAATAATCTCCGAAATAACAGCGACAAGGTCCTCCTTATCCAAAAGCCCCTCCTTCTTTCCGGAAAGAAAAAGCCGCTGGTTAAACTTAAACCTTCCGACATTGCTCAAATCATACCGGTCAAATCGCTGGAACATGGAATCAATGAGCGTACGCGCGTTATCCGTCGTGGCAAGATCGCCCGGACGCAATCTGCGGTAAATTTCAACATACGACTCATCAACCGTTTCGGCGTCATCCTTCTTTAAAGTCGCCTCAATATGTTTTACCTCTCCGGTATCAATGTGAGAAAACACTTTCAATATTTCCTCCTTTGTCTGAAACCCAAAAACACGCAAAAGCTGTGTAATGGGAGCTTTGCGCTTACGGTCAATGCGAACGCCGATAAGCCCGTCGGGGTCGGTCTCAAATTCAAGCCACGACCCGCGATTCGGAATAATCTTCGCGCCGAAAAACTTTCTTCCCCGAAAAATATTTAAAAGAAAATACACGCCCGGGGAACGGACAATCTGCGAAATAACGACGCGCTCCACGCCGTTTATAATAAACGTCCCGCGCTTCGTCATCATGGGAAAATCTCCCAAGTACACCTCTTGAGACTGATGCGTTCCGTGCTTCGTATCCGTAAGCTTCAAAACAACTCGAAGAGAGGCCTCGTACGTCTGGTCTTTCGCCCGTGACTGCTCCTCCGTATACTTCGGCTCGTCAAACTTATAATCAAGAAAGTTAAGCTCAAGTTCCTCTCCAGTGTGGTCGCGAATCGGAGAAATCTCGTCAAAAAGCTCCCGCAATCCTGTTTTCACCAGCCAATCAAACGAATTCTTTTGAACCTCAATCAAACTTCGCTCTTTAAAATCAAAACCTTTATACGATGAGAAGAGTTTTGTGGTAAGTGACATAAGAAATAAACAAATACTAGATCTACTGCGTAAAGATTTACCTTTGGTAAAACTCAAGAATTTCTTGCCGAGGCGAAGTGAAAATTTTGAGGAATATAAGAACGTATCTTCCGAGAAATTTTCACAAAGCCGTAGCCGAAATTGTGGAGTTTTAACAGGAAAAATCTTTGCGCAGTGGGTCTTATAAATACTTTAACCGCTTACTGTTATGTTCCTCTAATGTTCTAGAAAAGTGCGTAATCCCCGTCTCTCGCTCCGAAAGATAATAAAGATACTTGGTCTTTTCCGAATTAAGAGCGGCTTTGATGGCTGCCTCTCCGGGATTTGAAATAGGAGTTGGCGTCCATCCCATTCGCTGATAGGTGTTGTAAGGAGAAACAAAGGTGAGATCGCTTCTCAAAATCCTTACTCCCTCACAATCAGCAAACCGACCTTTGCATTTGGCGTAGCTTATCGTCGCGTCAACCTGAAGCGGCATTCCCAACTGCAGACGGCGCAAAAGGATTCCGGCAACAATGCGCCTGTCCTGAAATTCAGGAACCTCGCGCTCAAGATATGAAGCGAGAATCAGCCGATCATGCCAACTCTGATGCTCCTTCAAAAGAACCCACGCCTTCGCCTGAAACGTATCAAGAAAACGCCTCACAATCTCGTCGGGAGAAGAGCCTCTTTCAAACCGATACGTATCGGGAAAAAGAAATCCCTCCAAACTCCCCGCTCCCTCCAAAAACGGATAATCCAGTATCAGCCTATGAAACTCGAAAGCGGAAAGGGCTCCCTCTTCAAGCACGCCCTGTTTTGAAAGAACCGCCTCAATGTCCTTCAGCGTATATCCCTCCGGAATCGTAACCGCGACCTCATTCTTTCCGACAGACGTGAGCGCCCGAACAAGTTCCGGAACACTCATCGTTGAAGCAAGCTCGTACATGCCCGGCTGAAACTTCTGCGCGCTACCGGTCAAAAGCGCGTATACCTTAAAAACGGAAATGGAACGAACAAGTCCCTCCTGCGAAAGCCGAGCCCCAATACTGCGAAAGCTCTCGCCTTTTGAAATGCCAAAGGAAACAGGCCCCTCCTTCTCAACAAAACTGGGCTGTAATCCGTAAAAGAAATACCCAAGCGCGAGAACAAAGACCAAAAAGCCTCCCACCACAGTGAGGAAACGAGTATCCTTCCAAAACAAAAGTTGTGGCTTAGAATTAAGACTCAATTTTTACCCGTTGAATTATACTTACAAGAATACCCAATGTCAATAAATGAGACCCTCCGTAACTCAAAAAAGGAAAGGCGATACCGGTTACGGGAAGGAGTCCAACGTTCGCGCCCGCGTTGACAAAAAAATGAATCATAAGAACGAGCGCAACCCCCAGACTAATGAAGCGATAATCATTATTCCGGGAAAAAAGACCTATTCCAGTTATTCTAAAAACAACGAAGAGAAATGTCAAGAGAAGAAGAATGCCTCCCAGAACTCCCCACTCCTCAATAAATGCCGAAAAAAGGAAGTCCGTCTCGGCCTCCGGCAAAAACTGAAGATGCGTCTGGGTTCCAAAACCAAATCCTTTTCCCAAAAAGCCGGCCGACCCAATTGCTATTTTGGATTGTATAACATTGTAACTCGCCCCCAAGGGGTCTCTGTCCGGAAATAAGAAGCCAGTAAACCTATCTTTTTGATAAGGGCGCAGAACAAAAAACCATCCTATAACGGCAACAAGAAGAAAAACAAAAAAAATAATAAGCACTCTCTTTAAATGAAACCCGCCGAGAAAAAGAAAGCCAAGCCAGATTCCCATAATAACAAGCGCCGACCCGAGGTCTGGATGAAGAATAACAAAAAGCGAGGGGAGTCCCGCGTAAAAAAGAGAAATAAGAATATTCCGCCCAAGCCATGCCTCAACGTACCTTCGGGAAAAAAACCCCGCCAAAAGAAGAATAAGCGCGAGCTTCACCATTTCGGCGGGTTGAAACTGGAAACTTCCAACTGAAATCCAGCTCTTTGTGCCACGAATAGAATGGGTTTGAAAATTCGCGATAAAAACAAGAAACACGCTCACCCAATAAAGCGAGTGGCGAAACCACGCCTGCGTGATAAGCCAGCGCCAATTAACATAACTTCCAAAAAAAACGGTAAGAAAAAAGAGAATATACCAAATAAGCTGTTTCTGAAAAAGAACTCTGTTAAAACTATAAAGCGAAACAAGGCTAAAAAGCGCCAACACAAAAATCCCTCCCGTAAGAGCAAGATCAAGACGACGTATCTGCGAAAAAAACATCGCGAAAAAAGAACTCATAAAAAACTTGAATGACGAAGTTCCCCTTTCCTGTCACTCTGACCCCGCCTTAGTGGGAGAAGAATCTCATGAAAAAGTGAGAGGAAAGTGACGAAGAGATTATGTCTCTTAATCATACTAAAGTCTAATTCGCGGGATAGAAAAACACCTCGGCTCTTCCTCCCTGAAGACGGCGCGCAAGTTCCGAATCAAACGGAAGAGCTATCACATACTCTCTGGAGGCGAAACTCCGAAGATTCGTAAGAATCGTCCCGGTAACAAGCACCTTAAACCCAAAAGAATCGCGCAACGTCGTAACGGCTTTAAGTTCGGAGATACGGCTACTCGTCTCGTTTTTCAAAACACCCCGTACCTGAATTTGATTGTCTGAAATCTCAAGCGCGGGCTCGCTCTCCAAAGAAACCTTCGGAAAAGAAAATTCGGAGGCATCTCTCCAGTCGGCGTCCGTAATCAAAACATCAATGTCCGAAATTAGCTTTGAAGGGGTAAGAGCATTTATGCCATATACCAACACAGACTCTCCGGGATAAAGAATATCCTCATCGGAAATTCTCTCCAACTCCTCTCCGTTCAAACCGCGCAACACAAACGCGTAGGAAAACGGGCGAGTCCCCGCGTCAGCCCGCGAATTTGAAATCTTCGCGGAAACAAAAAGCCGGTCTCCGCCAAAACGAAACGACTCCTTCTCCTCCACAACAATGGAAGAGAGCGGGTTGTCCGAAATAGAAGGCGCTTTAGGCAGAGGCAACGGCCGAGAACGGAAAAAAAGAAAAAGAACCAGTCCGAGAATGACAAGATACAATGTTCCGTATGCAATTTTTTTGAACGTCCGAGACATATGAATAAAAATTCTAAATCCTAATTTCTAAACAATCTCAAATGTCAAAACTTATTTTTCCGTTTTTGAAATTTGAATTTTTACATTGTTTAGAGATTAGAAATTAGAGCTTAGAGATTAAATTTTTTAGAATTTCGCTTCTTCTATAATTTTCTTAAACTCTTCCAAACGTAATGATGCGCTCCCCACCAAAACCCCATCAACCTCCGGCAACTCAAGAAACCCCCTTGCGTTCCCGGCATTCACCGACCCTCCGTATAAAACTAAGGGCGTTATTCTCTGAGCCTGTAGAAAGGCTTCCTTAATAAAACACATCATCTCTCTAACATCATCGGGCGCGCAAGAAACCCCTCTGCTCCGTGACGAAATAGCCCACACCGGCTCATACGCGACAACAACTCGTTCCTTAACCCTTAATTCCAACTCCTTAATCTTTACAAACGCGCTCTCCAGCTGTTTTTTCACAAAGACCTTTTCAGCTTCCAATTTACAACTTTCAACTTCCAACTCGCGTTTCTTCTCTCCAACGCAAAGAATAGGAATAAGTCCTCCCTCCGAAACAGTTTGAAATTTCCGAGCAACAATCTCGTCTGTGTCTCCCAATTCTCTCCTCTCCGAATGTCCCACAATCACATACTCCACTCCAACCGATTTCAATTGCAAAACCGAAACCTCTCCCGTATACGCCCCTCCGCCTCCCGGCGGATTCTCCCAAAACACATCTTGCGAACCTAATCGTGCCTTTCTCAAAATCTTTCCCACGACATCTAAAAACGGAAATGGCGGACAAACAACAACACTGTATTCTATTTCCTGAGCGAAGCGAAGCGAAGTTGAAGGACTACTTTTCTCAACTTCCTTCGCCAACTCCATCGCTTCCATCTCGGTAGAAGGATTCATTTTCCAATTTGCTACAACAAGTTTCTGTTGTTTCATGCATTTATCATACCAAGAGAAGAACTATAAAAACAAACCGACAGAGGAGAGAACCAAAAGCCCCGAAACCAAAATCCCGCCTCCGATAGCGAGAATCGCCCTCCAAAACGGAATCCCGAATAAAAACGCCACAATCGTCCCCGTCCACGCGCCCGTCAAAGGAAGCGGAATCGCCACAAACACAAAAAGAGCAAACGCGCTCGCGACCTCAAATTTCTTCCCATGCTTCCGGCGCGTGCGTTCAAACACCCAATCAAACGCTCTGTGAAAAAAAGAAACACGCGCGGCAAGACGATGCGCCACTCTGTCCCAAAAAAAAAGGAGGGGGGTAACCGGTAAAAAATTCCCAAGCACGCTCAAAACATACGCGGGAAAAAGCGGCATATGAAACACCCCCACCGCGAGCGGAATCGCCCCCCGAAGTTCAAAAACAGGAAGAGTAGCGACTAATATAGTAAAAAAATAATCCATAAAAACAGAATCTCTAAATTCTAAACAATCTCAAAACTCAAAACTTATTTTTCCGTTTTTGAAATTTGAATTTTTATATTGTTTAGAGATTAGAAATTAGAGCTTAGAGATTAAATGCTTTAGGATCTAGAGATTTTATTTTTTTGCGAAATCGCAACACACGCGCCGCCTCGTCTGGGTCAACAACATTCACGTCAATTCCCGTCCCCAGCTCAAATCCCGCCGCAGTCGTAAGGCGCGGAACAACCTCAATGTGCCAGTGATAAGAAGCATGCGCCTTCTTGCGATAAACCGGCGCGGAGTGAAGAAAAAAGTTATAGTCCGGGTCAAACAGGCGCGTCTTCATTCGCCTCAACACAAATTGAAGCGCGGACGAAACGTCTCTCAACACATCCTCCTTCTCGTCTTCAAAATACGGGGAGTGATGCTTCGGAAACACGCGAACCTCAAACGGCTGTCGCGAAATAAAAGGAGCAAACACAAGCGCCCGCTCATTTTCATAAATAACGCGCTTCTTCTCCTCCCGCTCTCTTTGCAGTAAAGAGCAATACACGCACTTCTTATGCAAGCGAAAATAAGAATGGGAAGACAAAAGAGACTCCTCCACGTCTGAAGGAACGATGGGAAGAGCGAGTATCTGAAAATGCGGATGATACAGAGTCGCTCCTCCTCGAATTCCCTTGTTTTGAAAAAAGGAAACATACCGAACGGAGGAATGGCGCGCGAGCGTTTGGTAATGGGTTTGAAAGGCCCGAAATACCAAGAGCGCGTCTTCCGTTGAAAGCTGGGAAAAATTTTTCTTATGGTCGCGCGTAATCAAAATATGATGATACCCCTCCGCGTGAAGAACCTTATAAAATTTGGAAGGAATGTTCTGAATCCGCGTATGCCCCGGACGAAGCGCCGGATACTTGTTCTCAATAATTAAAATTCGCCAATCCCTCTCCGAAGAACCAAGAAAAAGAAGCGGAGTCTCTTTTTGAAGCCTACTCGCCTCAAAGGGACAATCTCGCGCGGGAGAAACCGGCTGTGGAACCCTATGAAACAACGTCTCGCCCGGACGATGCGCTCTCCCGGGAGCCAAAAGCACCCACTTCCCCGATAAAATATCTCTTCTTAATTCCGAACTTGAATGATTCATTAGAAATTAGTAAATTCTAGATTCTAAATTCTAGATTCTGCGTCTATTCAATCTCGCAATCTGCGGTATATCCCCTCCTCCACCTCCTCTCTTGACCTGCCATACTTCGCGCGCGAAAGCGCCCGCAAATGTTCGGCAACCGTGACGTCGCCACGGGAAGAAGGAATGGTTTTGATATTAAAAGGTTTCGTCGTCTCGCCGTGAATAAGAAGACGAAGATACGCGTTGAAGTTATCAAGATTGGAAAGGTCGTGTTCGTCAAAAATCGGAGAAAACTCCTTTACCAAAAATTCCGCGTCCTGAACACCAACCCGAAAATTCACGATAGAGCCGACATTTCCGAATACCGAATCGCGAATCTTCTCGGTAAGCTGGGCGATAAATTGGTGGGCAATAACCAAATCCAAACGGTACTTCCGCGCCTCGGAAAGAATAGTCGCGATGGAATCAGTGGTAAAGTTCTGAAACTCATCAATATATAAATTAAAATCTTTTCGCTCTTCTTCCGAAATGTCAACGCGACTAAGAGCGGCCATCAAAAGCTTGCCGACAAAAATCATTCCCAAAAGATTCGCGTTAATGTCTCCGATTCTGCCTTTTGAAAGATTTATTAAAAGAATCTTTCCCTCATCCATCACCTTTCGGAAGTTAAAAGAAGAGGCTTCCTGCCCGATAATAACGCGCATATAATCGTTCGCGGTAAACGTATTGAATTTTGAAGTAACATAGGGAGTAATGTTTTGCAGGGCAGCCTCGCCACCCGCCTTCTCCGCCTCCTTCTGCCAAAAGTCCTGCACGGTTGGATTCTTAATGCGCAGAAGCTTTCGTTTGCGATAAGACGCGTCGGTAAATACGCGCGAAATTTCCATAAGGGTCGCCGGCTCATTTCGCGCGTCCTCCATCAAAAGTAAGAGCGCGTTCCTCATGTACTGTTCAAACATCGGCCCGCCCGTCGCCTTCAAATCATAAAGCCGGTCAAAAATGGAAACCATCTCATTCACGATAAACGTCTTCTCCTCCGGCCGGTCAAAATTGTACTCAATCATATTGAGCCCCATCGGCCTCTCCAAATCGGAAGGGTCAAACACAATAACATCCTCGTGCCGATTCTTCGGAATCTGCGTAAGAATCGCATGAATCAAATCTCCGTGAGGGTCAATAACCGCGACTCCCTTCCCGCGCGAAATATCATACGTCGCCATATTCGTAATCAGATTGGATTTTCCGGTTCCGGTCTGCCCGACAATATAAATATGTCTTCTTCTGTCCTCATCCGAAACGCGAATCTGCTTCGTCTCCCCGCGATATACGCTCTCTCCCAAAAGAACGCCCTCTCGGGGAAGAACGGGAGGAGGTGGAGCCTGCTTCGCCTTCAAAGATTTTACCCTCGGAATATCGGTAAAAGGAGTGGAAAAGTGAAACATACTCGCGATCTCCTCCGAATTCAAAATCATCGCCTCGTCTTTCGCGAATTCGCGGAAGGAAAAGCGATGAATAAGCCCGCGCGCGTCCTTTGATTTCATAACCTTCAAATCATTTCGGTCGGGAGCGCCAAACTGGGAAAAACCGGCGGTAAGCCCGTCCAGCATCTCTTCCGCCTGAACCTTCGTCGGAGCGGAAACAAGAAGACGGACATTAACAAAAAAGAGCGGCTTTGACGCCTTCTTCTCAAGCGCCTTAATCGCGAACTCGTCCAAAACCTTATTCTGCATCGCCTTCTCCTTCTCCTCCTTTTTCTTGTCGGTTGGAAGCACGACTTCTGAAATATTCTCAAAAGAAAATGAGGAACTAAGAACTTTTTGCAGCTTCTCTCCCTTCCGAAGAGAACGGAGCGCGGTCATAATCTTGCTCTTTATCATGCGAGAGGTCGGCTGAAGAACAATCTGCAAAGCGACTCCCTCCCCAACTTCGGAAACGCGGGTAAGCCCGCCTAAAATGGAAGAAAATGGGTCGCCGTCCATTTCCTGATACGTGCGAATAGGCAGTAAAAACTTATCGGCTTGTTTTACGATAACTCCCTCCACCACTCCGCTTGGCTGGAAGATAGTATAATCGGAAACCCGCGAAACCTCCGCTCCGCTCCAAAGCGCGTGAATCTGCCTCTGAAGAGCGCTTCCCACATGCGCGGGCGCGGAAACATAAAAGTGAATCTCCTCCCCCAAAGAAGGAACGGCCACCTCAAACACAAAGGGTTTTTTAAAAAAAGCGAGTGAGCCCAAAAACTGTTCAAAAACTCCAATCTCCTTCTGCAACTCCTTTCCTTCTTTTGAAACGAAAGGCAAACGAACAAGAAAGAGCTCCAACCGCAAATCGCGAAGAAGACGCTTTTTCGCGATTTTTTTGGAATACATAAAAAACACGGCTCCCAAAGCGATTAACACGACAAATCCAAATATGGTGCTCACCAATAACATAAAAATTTCTAATATCTAATTCCTAATCAAATCCCAATGACCAAATAATCGGTGTTACGTTAGTAATTAGAAATTAGCAATTAGTAATCAGTAGTCAATAATTAGTAATTAGAAATTAGTAATTAGTAATTTATCTACCTCCTCGTCTATCCATCTCCTCCAACACCTTGTCGGCAAGCGCGTCATGAAAGGCGTCCTCAACAAAAGGAGTTGACTTCCTCGCGTCATGAAGCGATTTTTCTAAATCTCCGTGTAGAGCAATTTCAACAAGCCTCCCCACTGCTTCCCGCATCCCATCCGCGCTTCCCTGCCGAACATAATCCGGAAGAAATTTTTCAATCTCATCATCCAAATCAGAAACCGGCGAAACAGATGATGAGCTTTGAGAAGAAGGAACCTGAACGCTCGGCATTTCGCGAAGAACAGCCTTAATAACCTCCTTCTTTTCTCGCGGAGCATTCTCTTTTCCCGCGTTCGTCTCCTCATACTGCTCCACCCGATTCTGTATCTTCTCAATATTCGCCTCAAAATTCCCCGCCGAAAAATCCTGAACCTTTACCATATAACTATTGTAACAGAAATCCTAATCTCTAAATAACTTTGAATCATAAAATTTCCTTTCTTTGTCATTCTGACCCCGCCTTAGCGGGGAAAGAAACTCACAAAAAAGCGACTGCCGGAGATTCTTCAGGCATCAGCTGACAAACTTATTTCAAAAACGTTTTTGAGTTTTGATATTTGAGATTGTTTAGAGATTAGAAATTAGAACTTAGAGATTGAGTGTTTTAAACTTAGAAGGTTCTGATGCGGAGCGAACCCGAAGAAGTATCTAAATTTTGAACGTCATAATACTGCCCTTCCGGCTCAAAAAGAGGGTCCAGACTGCCTGATTCTTCCGACCAGTCCGTCTGGGAAAACACCTCGTTCTTCCAGCGAGTCAAAAAATCCGAAACCTGAATACTGGTAGTCGCGTTACCTTTTGAAACCCACTCAACCGAAACCGTAACCTTCTCCGTGGAAGGGTCCTGAACGCCTCCGGAAGAAACAATCTTTCCGTTCAAATCGCGATTAACGTCCTCAACGGAAAACGAACGGACAAACACGTTGCTGTTATATATATCCCGAATCTCGGCAAGAGAAAGCGCGCGGTTATATACGCGAACCTCATCCATCAATCCCAACAAATAATCCGGAAAAGAGGACATCCTTCTTCCAAAAGAAACGGGACCGGTAAAAGAAGAAATACTTCCCGCGTAGGAATAAGAGTCCTCCAAAGAACCATTGAGATAAAGCAGGATATTTGACCCGTCAAATGTAAGAGCGATGTGCGTCCAGACCTGAAGAGGAAGGGTAGAGCTGGTTAATGCCTCATATCCCAAAGCATTCACGCGCCCAAAAACATGTCCGTCGGAAGTAAGCCCCGTCTCCCAAGAAAAGTTCGCGTCATCGCGCTTCGCCAAAAAAACCACGCTTCGCGCCTCGTCCATGCGAGCCCAAAAAGAGAGGGAAAACGCCGTAAGATTATCCAGTAAGGGAGAAGAAACTTGCGCGTACCCGTCCACGCCGTCAAAAGAAAGACATCGGCTCGCGTAACAAGAAGAGCTTCGGAACACTCCTCCCGAAAACAATCCTGTCCTCCCTTCGCTTAAAGAATCGTACAACAAAGAACTGGAACTATCCTCGTCAAACTTCCAATGATGAAGGAGGTTGGAAACCGCGACATCTTGAGAAACTCCCTCGTGCCCGGAAACGGCTTGAAACAACGTGCTTGTCGGAACAAGATAATACGAAACGTCGCTTCCTTTTTGAAGATTATACAAGCTCAACCAATTCCCCTCGGAAACATAATGCAATGTTTGAAGAAAAGAACGGCTAAGAGCGGAGGCAGTCTGAAACTTCTCATTTGACTGCCCCGACCGAAGAACAAACACAATTCCCACAACCGCCGCTCCGATGAGAACGGAGGCGAGCGCAAGCGCGAGCACGATTTCCACAAGCGACTGCCCCGTTATAGCTTTTAGAAAAAATTTTTTCTTAATAGTCATGCTTTCGTTGTCTTCCTTAATCCTTAATCTTTAATCCTAAATTATGAATTTCTCGCTAGTTGAGTCCTTTATCTTGTCTGCCTCGTACGTCCTGAGCCTGTCGAAGGATTCTTCGGGAAGTCTTGAGTCTCTCGGTCTACCTAAAATCATTATAATGGCTCCGAACCTCCTCGAAACTCAAAGCGCGAGCATACAACATAACCTCATCCAAATCTCCAGCCATTAAATCTCCATTGCTCTTGTCGCGCCGCCCGATTTCAAAATTATCAATGGAAATAGTTCCTCCCGAAATTGTTTGAGAAACATTCAGCTCGCCGTTAATATAAATCTTCTTTGAAGTTCCATCGTATACATACGCGAGATGGTTCCAGCTGTCTGTCTGCAAAGCAACGGAAGCATCGGTTATATCATCCCCGACACCGGAAAAGGAAGTGTAAAAACTCGGCTTTCTGGAACTGGCAAGAAATCCCGCGTGCGCCTTCGCGCTCTCTCCGAAATAAAGTGAGACAAGAGACCCCCCAGAGCTTGAGCTATCCAAACGAACCCAGCCCTCAATTGTAAACACGGAAACATCCTTACTCGTCGTGCCATACCCGTAACCTGTGCTCCCATTCAAATGAATACAAAAACCAATCCTGCACGAAGGATAAGCCTTCCATGAAGAATCAATAAGCGTCGCGCCCGCTCCTCGCCCCGAAGCATCACGTAACAAGCTCCCTACCCCCTCATCCATATGAAAATATAGAAGAACCTCCTTCTCCAAACGGGTAGTGAAAAGTCCGAGTGAATTAACAAAAAGAGTGCCAACGCGAGAACCGCTTGAACCGCTTACAAAAGAAAAAATAGAGGGCGAGGAAACAATACCCGAAACGGAAGAAAAAGGAAGGTCAACCGTACTGCTCGCGTATGGCTGGGAAAACGAAACGCCTCGGGATAAAGAATACCGTTGGTCGGGCACTCCTCCCGTGTAACCAGAACCTTGATACGTTTCATACGTCTGCCCTCCAGGGGCATTCACAAAATACACGCCCCACGCGCTACCCTCCTCCTGCGCAATAGAACGCTTCTGCGTCGCCTGAAGAACAGCCTCTGTTTTCTGCAACGTTGTCTCAATCCCCCGCGAACTCCCAAAACCGGAGAGGCTAAATATCCCAAATCCGGAAATCGCGAAAAGCACCGCGAGAGCGAGAAGAATCTCAATAAGCGTAAACCCCGTTAGAGAGGACGAAGCCCCGCGCTCTCTTGCTTGGCTTTTGTTCCCGTTATGAGTAACAAAACTCTCTAACGGGGTGAGCCCCGTTA
>MFKK01000021.1:24110-27462 GCA_001781035.1 Candidatus Jorgensenbacteria bacterium RIFCSPLOWO2_01_FULL_45_25b
GTTATGAGTAACAAAACTCTCTAACGGGGTGAGCCCCGTTAGAGAGGACGAAGCCCCGCGCTCTCTTGCTTGGCTTTTGTTCCCATTGTGAGCAACAACGCTCTCTAACGGGGTAAATCCTCTCCGTTTTCGTAATTCATAAATCATAATTCTATTTTTCTAGATTCTAGATTCTAAAACTGCGACGTCAGCTGATAAATGGGAATGATAACCGAAAGCGCGATTGCCCCGACAACACTCCCGATAAAAAGAAGGAGGATGGGCTCCAAAAAAGAAACCATCGTCTTCAACGACCCGTCAACATCTCCCGCGTAAAACTCCGCGAGCGTCTGAAGCACCTCCTCAATATGTCCCGCGCGCTCGGAAATTGAAATAAGATTAACAACCGTTTGAGGAAAAAAGGGTTCTCGGCTAAACGCCTCGCCAACCGTAAGGCCCTTTGAAATACCCTCATGCGCGATACGCATGAGCGCGGAATGAAGCTCAACATTTCCCACCGCGTCAGCCGTAATTTCCAAAGATTGAACAAGCGGCATGCCCGCCTTCACAAGTGAGGAAAGCGTGGCGGCAAAACGCTGGAGAGCGATCTTTCGTACCACCTCCTTCACAACGGGAATTCCCCGCACAATATCAAACACAAACGTCTTAAACGTAAAAGAAGCCTTATACAAATACGTAAGAACAATACCCGAAAGAATCAAAGCTACAAATATATATCCTCCAAAATTTCCAAAAAATAAGCCGACGCCGAAAATAATCCGAGAAAAAAGCGGAGGCTGAAACCCGCCGTCCAAAAACACCTTCGCGATCTTAGGAAGAGCGAACATGATTAAAAAGAAAAGAATAACAAAAGAAGTAACCAAAAGGATAATAGGATATGTAAGAGCGCCCTTAACTTGGTCGGTAAGTTTTTTTTCTTTTGTCAAAGAATCCGTAAGATTCTGAAACACTTCCTCAAGATTTCCGGAGGCCTCCCCCGCCTTCACAAGATTGATATACACCTGGCTAAACGTTCTCGGCTGATTAGCGAAAGCAAGATAAAACGGCTGACCGCGCTCAAGATTCGTTCGCACCTGGGTAAGAAATTCGCGAATAGAAGATTTTTTGAAATCTTCAATAAGGATGTTGATAGCCTGTAAAAGATTCGTGCCTATCCGAAGCATGAGCGCGAGATACTTGGAAAGAAAAATCTGGTCGGCAACGGTAATCTTGCCCGACCCCAAAGACATCTTAAATATCTTTAAAAAGCCCTCGTCAATTTTCTTCACGCTAACCGGCTTCAAGCCCCGTGAGGTAAGAAAGGCGAGCACCTCGGGAACAGTCTTCGCGTCAAGCTCGCTCTCCACAACCTCGCCACTCTCCTGTGTCGCAGTGTATTTGTACTTCATAAATGTTAATCTCTAAACCCTAATCTCTAAATCCTAAACAATTTCAAAACTCAAAATTCAAAAACATTTCGTCCTTTTGAGATTTGTCCGTCAGTCGACGGATTAAGATTGTTTAGAAATTAGATATTAGAAACCTGTGGTGAGCTTGCCGAATCCATTAGAAATTTTACTCCCGTATAACCCTAAATACCTCGTCAATCGTCGTCATGCCCTGCTCCACCTTCCACAACCCGTCCTCAAACATCGTCCTCATGCCGTCCTTTCTCGCGAGCTCGCGAAGAGAATTAAGCGTAAAGTCATGGCTCACAAGAAGATTGCGAACATCTTTCGTCATATGCAACACCTCAAAAATGCCGATTCGCCCCAGATACCCCGTTCCACCGCATCCGTCGCAACCGCGACCGCGATAAAAAGAAGTGGGGGGGGTAATAGTTTCGCGCTCAAGTCCCAACACGCGAAGCTCCTCCTGAATACTTGAAATAACAACGGCGTCCGGCTTGTACGATTCAATACATCCGACGTGAATTCGGCGAGTAAGACGCTGGGCGAGAACCGCGTTTAAAACGGCCGCAATCAAAAATGGGGGGAGATGCATATCAAACAAACGGGGAATAGAAGTCGCCGCGTCATTGGTATGCAGGCTTGATAAAAGAAGGTGTCCCGTAAGAGCGGCTTGCACGGAAATATCCGCCGTCTCGTCATCGCGAATTTCTCCAACCATAATAATATTCGGGTCCTGTCGCAAAATAGAACGCAATCCGGAAGAAAACGTGATGCCGGCCGCGATATTCACCTGAACCTGATTCGCGTACCGCATGTCATATTCAACCGGGTCTTCAACGGTTACAATATTTACTTCCGGCCGGTTCAACATATTCAACATGGAATAAAGAGTCGTACTCTTTCCGGAACCGGTAGGACCGCAAACAATAAACATGCCGTAACTCTTACTGATTGCGCCCATAACCGCCTCCAGCATTTTCTTATCAAGCACTCCAAGCTCCGCGAGAGACAGAGGGCGGTCGGCTCCCCGAAGCAGGCGCATCACAATTTTTTCTCCATAAAACGTGGGGAGGATAGAAACGCGAATATCAACCATCTCATCTCCAACCTCGTGCCGAAATCTGCCGTCCTGCGGTTTTGAATGTTCATCAACGCGAAGACCGGAAAGAATTTTTAGGCGGGCGACAACCGCCGCGTGAATTTCCTTCGGCATGCGGATAATTTCATGAAGCACTCCGTCAATGCGAAACCGAACAAGTATCGCGTCATCCAAAATCTCCACATGCATATCGGACGCGCGGGAAGAAAGGGAATAGGTAAGAAGATTATCAACAATAGCGACAATGGGAAGGTCTTCCGCGGCCTTCTCCAAGCTTCCTCCAAATTTTATCCGCAGAGATTCGCGAATACTCTCCTCAATCACCTTCTTAAAATCCTGCGTAAGTTTTTTCTCATACAGAGAAAATCCCCGATTCAAATCCTCATCAGTCGCGAGGAACGGCTTCACCGAACTCCCAAGTTTTAAGGCAAGAAAATCAATCGTTTCAAGGTCAGTCGGGTCCTCCATGGCAACATGAAACATACCACTCGGTTCTCGCGCGAACACAATAGATCTTCTCTGTCGCGCGATCTCTTCGGGTAAAAGCTTCAGCACATTCTCGTCAACATCAACGCTCCGAATATGAATTCGGTCAATTCCAAGCGTTTTGGCAAGCAACGAATAAAAATAATCCTTATTTAAAAACCCCTGGGATATGAGAACATCAACAACATTCTGCCTCTTCCGTTCGGCTTCAACATACATTGAATCAAACGTGCTGGCGTCAACAAAACCCTCCTGAATTAAAAGCTGTTTTAATTGTTCCTGTGGAAGCGACAACATAAGCAAAAACTCAACATATTGCGTTTTATGGTTTCTTTAATCTTTTCTCTTTAATCCTTAATCTTCTAATTATAGTATA
>MFKK01000021.1:27482-28916 GCA_001781035.1 Candidatus Jorgensenbacteria bacterium RIFCSPLOWO2_01_FULL_45_25b
TACCTTAAAACATAGTCTTACTTCAAAAAAGGACCCGCCCAGGAAAAAGAAAAAACATACCAAGAAGCGCGAGAGCGGCGGAGGGCGCCCAAAGAAAATAAAGCGGGATACGAGTTCCATTCACGCGCTTGTAAAAAAGAAAAAAAAGATGAAGAACAAAATACAAAGAAAGAAGAATGCCGAGAAAAAAAAGCCACGCGTACCGAAAAGACGGATACCCAAGAAAAAAAACAAGAATCGGCGCGATTAAAATTTCCTCATCCTCAAAAAACCTTCCGCCAAACCTCTTATTCGCGAATCGCATACCAAAAAAAAGAAAGATAGAAACGATAAAAGAAACGCAATAATACAAAAGATACCGAAAAAAATAATATCCCAACACGTAAAACGCGCTCCCATGCGGAGGAACAAGAAAGCGGAAGGGCGAATCCGAATTCTTCCAAACTACATACTGCGAATAGGCAACGTACGCGTAGAAAAAAAGAATTAAGCCGATAGAAATTGCCCAAAACAAGAAAGAAAAAAGAGCCTGATGCCTGCTAAAAAAAACCCGCCATCGCGGAACACAAACACAAAAAATCTGAAGAAAGAAAAAGAGAAGAAAAAAAGAAAAAGTAACAACTAAAAGCGGCATATATGTACTATGAATTGTAGATTAACACAATTTTCCTTGTTTGTAATTCGTAGGTTCGTAGTAATTTGTAGACCTGTGGTGAGCCTGCCGAATCCATTCGGATAACTTGTGGTGAGCGAAGTCGAACCATTCGTAGACATTTGTAGATTAGTGGGTATTCGGTGAAAAGAAAAACGCCCCAATCTCAAGAATTAGAGCGTTCTTCCAAAAAATCGGAATTTAAAGATTCAATCCCGGGTCGTTTCCAACCTCAAAGATGGTCGGGCTGTCTCCTCCGTCTTTTGATTCCGCGTCTCCTCCCCCGCCAGAAGAATATTTAACGCTCTCCATTCGCGCGTTCAACTCATACCACTTACTGGTATTATCGCACGCGTAGGCATAAAAAGCGGTGGCGTCATTCACGGGGTCAACCGGAAAACGGGAAAGCGGAGAACCGCCGGAAACACTGCCGATATCAACATCAACCCATCCTGACCCGGCAATAGTGGTATCGGTGGAAACGGTGCATCCGGTCCGAGTAGTGAACCCGGAAGCCGTAGCGGCGTATGTGCATTTCGCGAGAGTCGCCGAACAGGCGCCCAAACTCGCGGTCGCGGGATTCGCGTCAGACAAATAAAGAGCGAGCGCCGCCTGAATATTCGTCATATCATTCAAACGAGTTGAATCACGGCCCTGTCGGATAAGTTCCGCCGGATTCAAAACAAGAACAACCGCGGTCGCCAAAACCGCGAGAATCGCGATCACAACCAACAGCTCAATTAATGTAAAACCCCGCTTAGAAATTCTTACAATCTGTGTAT
>MFKK01000022.1 GCA_001781035.1 Candidatus Jorgensenbacteria bacterium RIFCSPLOWO2_01_FULL_45_25b
CGCTTTCAGTAAAGCATCATGAATTTTTTCGGCAGGTGCGCCCAGTTCCAGAAGATGAACGGCAAAAGGTGCGACGCTTTCCGGCCAGATTATGCCGGCATCATCGTGGTAAATCTCGACGATTGTTCCCATCACCCGCCCAAGCCCAATTCCGTAAGAACCCATTGCAACGTACCCTTTCTCTCCGTTGTCCTTTGTATATTGCAGGTTAAAGGCTTTGGAATACTTCGTGCCAAGCGGGAAAATATTCCCGACCTCAATTGATTTTTGCTCTTTAACAGCGCCGCCGCATTTGAGACACTTGTCCCCTGCCTTGAGTTTCGAAATTTCCTCATTCTCCGCGTAATCACATTTGGAACAGACAAAAATAGTATCCTCGCCGACCGAACAAACCACTTGAAATTCATGAGTCTGACTGGCGGTGAAATCTCCTCCCGTCGCCACGGTATAGACCGTCTCGAGTCCCACGCGCTGGAAAATTTTCAGGTAAGCCTTCTTCACTTCCTCGTAATAGCGATTAAGGTCCGCCTCGTCTGCGTGGAAACTATAAAGATCTTTCATCATAAACTCACGGCCGCGCAAAAGGCCGGATTTGGCCCGTGGTTCATTGCGGAACTTTGTTTGAATCTGATAAGCGGCAAACGGCAGGTCTTTGTAAGAAGTAATAAATTTTGTGGCGATGGCCGTGAGCACCTCCTCGTGCGTCCAACCAAGGACAAAACCCGCGTTTTCATCTTCCTTGCCTTTTACTTCGAATCCAACATCAACATTCCACCGCCCCGTGGTATCCAAATATTTTTTTTCCACCAGCGCCGGCAGGAGCAGCTCCTGCCCGCCAATCGCATTCATTTCTTCGCGGATTATGGCCGCGATTTTTTGCAAAACGCGCCAGCCGAGCGGCAGAAACGAATAAATTCCCGCTGAATTTTTGTAAATGAAGCCGCCGCGCGTCAAATATCGGGCGTTAGCGGCTGTCTCATCCTTCGGCGCTTCCTTTAGGGTCCTGGTAAATAGCTGGGATTGTTTCATTTTATAAAATGTTCTCAAATAGCCTCTTGAACTGCTCTGAAAACCGACCAATGTCCCGATAGGTAATCACAACCATCAATGTGATAAGCAGCATGAAGCCGACCGCGTTCGCGATTCTCTCCCATTTGACGCTCTTCAGCCCGCGAATTTTCTCGATGATGAGAAAAAGTATCCGCCCCCCGTCCAGGGCGGGAAAAGGAAACGCGTTAATGATCGCCAAATTAATGGAGAGAACGGCGACAAACTGCGTCAGATAAGGCAAGCCCAATCTGGTGAAATCCCGGGTCAAAACCGCGATTCCGACCGGGCCGGAAAGCCCTTCCATGAGGCGGCCTTCGCTCACGAGACCTTTCAAAAGAAGACCAAAAGCCATCAGGATTCCCGAAATTTTCGCCCACACAGAGACAGCGGACAAACCCAACGCGGTGATTGGCGGATAGACCACCTTGGCCACCATGGCGGGAATAAACCCAACCGGCCCGCTGTCCGGCGGAGGGGTTGGCCGCGGTATAACACTCCGGCTCAAGGTTTCCTGGCCGCGCTTTAATTCGTAAGTGGTGAGCTGTCCGGCTCGGGATTTGGTATAGGCAATCATCTCGTCTATACTGCCAAATTGCCTGCCGTCAATGCTCAAGATCGCGTCGCCGGGTTTAAACCCGGCGTATTCCGCCGGCGAATTCGGCTGAACCGCGATGATCGCCAGTTGCGCATCCCCGACAATTTTAGCGCTTCCCAAATCCTGACCTTCCTGGACTTCGGCCGGGGTGCCGATAACCGACAGGCCCAAAAACAACAAAAACCACGCCAGAACCAGATTCATGGCAACGCCGGCGACTAAAACCGAGAACCGCGGCCAGAACGGCTGGTTGGAAAAGGACCGCGGATCCGAGGAGGTATGATTGTCCTCTCCTAGAATTTTGACAAATCCGCCCAGAGGGATCCAGTTTACAGAATAAATGGTTTCGCCTTTGCGAATGCCGAACAGGCGCGGGGGAAAACCAAATCCGAATTCGTCAACCTTCATACCTGATCGTTTCGCCATCACAAAATGCCCGAGCTCGTGAACGAAGATGAGCAAGCCCAAAATAAAAATAAATACTAAAATCGTGATCAAAATCATGGTCTTAGTTTAACACATCAACAGCTAAGATGCCAAAAAATCAACGGCTCAAGTCGTGAACCGTTGAAAAAACCTCTATCCAGCGGATTTTTCGTATTTGGCAACCTAGTTGCTAATCCAAAGCGGCGCTAGCTTCGTAAGCATCCACCCTGCCGTTGATGACGTTCTTCAAAGCGTACCCTCTTGTCAGGAGCGCGTTCATACTGCGAAAACCGAGCTTCTTGCCGTCCGAGATAACATAGATCGTGCCTTGGTCGTTGACCAGTGTCCCATCGCGGAATTTGACCAGCGGGCCGACTGGCAGGGCCATGTCCGCGGCATTGGCCGCGACCACGCGGCCGAACGTAAAGCCGTAGGTGCTAAACACTACGTCTGACGCAAAACCCAAGCGGCTACTATTTTTTATCCACCAGACCGTTCCCTGATCCAGGACCAACGCGCCTTCGGGGTGGGCCTCGGAAGTCAGGTTTATGACTGGCCCGACAGTATAATCTGACAGGTCAATCTTGAGAAGCCCTTTGAACGAGTATCCTAATTGCTGGAACACTTCAGCGGACGTAAAGCCGCGCTTCACGCCGTTTGACCCGATCATATAAACAGTACGGCCGTCCGTAGCATCGAGAACGAGTGCTCCTTCAAGCGCTTTCATTGAGGCGGCCTCGGGCAACGCCCGATCAGAGTCATTGGCCGGTACGGCCTGACTGAACCCGTAGCCGTGTGAGAAATACTCTTCGGGATTGCGGAAGCCGTACCGCTGGCCGTCTTTGACAATATAGATGGTCTGGCCGTCTAGGATTAGCGTGCCGTTTGGGTGGGCGTTGGTCAGCACCTCTCCCAATACTTGGCTGGTATTCGGGGTTTGAGAAGGCGTTGGTGTTGGGCTAGGGCTTGCACTCCCTCCCCCACCACCAGAAGATCCGCCGCCACCCCCGCCGCCTCCCCCTCCACCACCGGCAGGAGCGCTGGCAGTGGTCGCGGAAATTTCAGCGCCCACAGTTTCAGGCGAGCCGTGGGACACGGGCCTAAAGAAATAATTGGTGCCGGCCGAAAGACCCGCAACAGTTACGGAATGCGAAGTTACCAAGGTTGAATCTTCAACCGTGGAATTGGCGTAGCCGTAGTTCGGTGCCGCGCCCAGAACAGGATGCGAAACTGTGTCGTAGATCACGCGGCTCGTTGCCGGGTGGCTGGTAGTCCAAATAATGGTCACGCTGTCGGTACTGGGAGCGGCGTTCTGTTCAGCCGAAATTTGCGGTAAGACAATGCCGGTAGAAATCGTTCCGGGTAGCTCCGAAGCCAACGACGAACAAGCCGCCAGGAAAAAGATAACTGTTGTGGTAAGAATAGTCCTTTTAATCATGGCTTGATACTGGGGTTATGGCGTTTCGGTTCGAATAACGAAATCGGTGGTGTAGAATCCAGGAGCGGTATCTTCAGGAAGTTTAACAAAGATATCAAACTGCACCTGTCTGCCGGCCCTGTCAGGATTAATATCCACCGCGCCTATATCAACCGGGCCCGGTGTCTGGTCTTCGTACTCATTACCGAGCGAGAATCCCGCCTCAATGTCCGCTTCAGTCAAGCCGACTCCAGCGCCCGCATTCAGAAGAAGGCGCGTGTTATCGAAGACCGGTACGGTTTCCTCCGAATCTTCCGTGTTCATCCAATCGGTGAATTTCATAGAGAGATTTGTTTCCGCCGGATCATTCACGGTAATCCTGAAGATGTAGTGCCAGCCGCCAAGATAAGTGTTGTTTGCCGTTCCTATAGAAGGCAAACTGACATCATCAAGCACAATGCCGGCGAGTTCCGCCGTAGTGAATTCGTGGCCGGCTTTCGTGCTGGTGTCAAGCACATTGGCGAAGGCATTACCCACCTCGTCCTGCAATCCGGCTGATACGGCAAAGTAATACTGGGTGTCATTTTCCAAAGGGCTCGTTAAATCAATGTTTACCTGTGTCCCGCCTTCAACAAGGGAAACTGTCGCGGGAACAGCCGAATCGTCATCGTATTTCTTCAGCTGGATATTCGCGGAATTCACGGTTGAGGACTTCAAGGGCTCGGAGAAAACCAGGAAAGGAGTCACACCGACTGACACACTGGTTGAATCGTCTGCTGGATTATGGCTTAGAATAGTTGGAGCCGTTTCATCGCCAGGCACAGCATTGAATGTCACCGTTACCTGCGAAGGGGTGAGAATTCCGCTTGAAGCGTTCACATGCACATCTCCTGCAGAGGATTTGGAGAGAGTTGTTCCCGCAAGGCCGTTGCTTAGCGTGAGTAATGCAGTTCCCAAACTTCCGCCATTATCTGCCGAAAGAACAACGATTGTGCTATTGTCGCTTGTTGCCACGTTGTCAAATTGGTCTTTTCCGACCACACTAATCGTGCTTTGATTCTCCACCGAGAGGGTGGTAGGCTCTGCCGAAATCACAATTTTCGCGATTGCCGCGTGATTCACCGTAACCTGAACTGTTTGACTATCGGTTCCACCATTCCCATCGGAAACAACAACGTCGAAAAGATAAACACCAGAGATGGTAGGGGTCCAGCTAAACAGACCGGTTAAAGAATCAATTGAAGAGCCGGCCGAATTTCCCGTCAACGTGAAATTCAGAGTGTCTCCATCAACATCAGTTGCGCTCGCGGTGAAGTTTAGGTCGTTACCAGCTATAACAGTTTGAACCGGAATTGAGTCAAGGATTGGTACATCGTTTACCGGATTCACGACAATATTCACTTGCGATTCATTACTATCTACAAGACCGTCATTTGTCTTGAAGGTAAACATCGCTGTTGTAGTTGAAACATTAAGATCTGGCATGAAAGTAACTTGATTTCCCACTACAGTACCCAAAATTCCACAGTTACAGTTAAGGCCGGTCACAATTGAATATGTAAGTGTATTGACGGGAATATCCGCATCGGTTGCTGGAAGAGTGATCAGAAGCGGAATATCCTCATCCGTGGAAACAGAACTATCTGTCGCCACGGGAGCAACATTGACTTCATTCACTGTTACATTAACTAGTCGCGAATCCGTTCCGCCGTCAGCGTCAGTTACAATCACAGTAAAGGAATAATCAGCGCTTGGGTTTCCTCCTTGTTCTTCAGTCGATGTCCAAGTAAAAGTCCCGTCCGGGGTAATGGAAGCTCCCGCCGGCGCGTCCTCAAGAGTAAAGGTTAAAGCACTGACTTCCACATCGCTTGCTGTGGCTTGGAAAGCAAGTTCAGTCAATTCGTCAACTATTTTATCATCAATGTCTTCAAGAACCGGCCGATTATTGGTAACAGTAAATGTTGCAACATCCAGCTCGTTCGAGACCGGCGTCGCGTCAGCCAAAACGAGTACCCGCTTGATAGTGTAAGTTCCAAGAGGTGCGGTCGAGGCAAAATTCACTCGGTCAACATTTTTGAAGTCATCGGTAGAATCGATATCAAAGCTGTCAGTCACGCAACTATTGTCGTGAACGGGGTCTGGATCTGTACAAGAGCCAATCGCTACCAAAGTACCGCTCCCCACAAATGGGTAATGGAATATTGTGGTAGAGTCGGGATTCGGACCGATATCCGACCATCCAACCTCATCTAAGTCCACCATATCTGGAGTAAATCCTGCCGGACCTTCTATTGTGATCCTCCATTGCACATTTGAGATAGATTGGGCAACAATTGAAGTTGCTCGGACGGCATAAAAAGCTTGGTCCGTTCTCAAGAGCGAGCTCCCGAGCGCTGGAGAGAATGTAGTTGTGTCAATAGTAAGAGCGCCGGGCTCGGAAGTAATATCTGTAACTGCCACAGGCGTAGCATCCACTTGGAAAAAACTAACAAGCAAGAGGCTACTTTCATTACCCGATGAGTCGATGACGCTAATAGTGCAAGTATTATAAGTTCCGTCAGTTAATGTATCGAATGTAATTAGATTATCACTTTCCACAGCCGCGGTTGTCGCGCTGGAACACCCACCATCATAGCTGATTGTTCCCGGTTCAGACGAACTGAATGTGTAATCAGGTGTATCGTCCATTGTGGGAGTAGTAACAGGGGTAATTTCTAAAAGAACCGGCGCAACACCGTCACTTGGTGTTAGGGTTGTAGGATCGATTGCTTGGTTGAGGGCGATATCTCTAAAGAAGTCATCCGTATCAAATGTCACGTCTGGAGTTTCTCCAGTTCCTATAGGTGTTAAGAGTACTAATGTGACAACACCATTCAACTCTGAAGCCCCTGAGACAGTATGTCCAACAACAGTAAACTCATTGCCACTTAAATTTACATTCATAACATCTTCGCTAAAAGTGGCACGAATCGTGGTTGTAGTTAGCGTTCTAGCAGAAATAAAAACAGGTGCTGCCAAATCAGTGGCAGTTTGAGTATTGGTAGCCAGTAAATTACCCGGGGTGGCCATATCGGTTCCAGTTCCGGCAGTATAAGTTACGCTTTTTTCGCCAGTACCTATCACCCCGCTAAACAAAACGGAAAAAGAATTATCATTAGCCGTCACTCCGGTGTTTATTGATGTTCCAGGCTGGCCGTCAATAGTAAAACCTGCCGCTAAAAATGATACATCACGCACTGGTTCGCTGAAGGTGAGATCAAGCTGATCTACGTTGCCATTGCCGTCGGTATCCAAAGTAGCGAGAGAGGTAATCGTTGGTGAAGTGTTATCAATCGTAAAAACCGCATCAGAAGTATCATAAACAGTTGAGGTGCCAGCTTTAAGGACTTTTATCTTATAGTTTGGGCCGGCTACTTCTGAAGGCAAACCGGTCCAAGCATACGGCGAAGCATCAAAGGGTACGTTGATCGCGATTTCGTGTGATGAGCCGAGAACATCGTCAATCAAAGTAATATCAACCAAGTCACCTGACGTTCCTCCCACTTGCGTCCAAGTGATATCCACCGGACCTCCGCCCAGCCGTTCACCGCCGTTCGGTGAAGTCAGGGTGAGGGTTGAAATTGCCGCATTCGCGCTAGACGCAAAAAAACCGCCTACCAAAACCAAAGCAGCGGCCAGGCTCAACTTACTTAAGAGAGAGAGAGAGAGAGAGAGTAACAATGCCTTTTGGCTTGTTTAAGCCAATATTAGCCTTTGACATGTTGAATTTCCTTGAATAATTAATAATATAGTTTTCATATTAGTATAGCCCTCCAAAAGAATCTGTCAAATTGCTGTACAGGTAATATTTGGGGGTGACAAATTGCTATGCTAAGGGTTACAAATGTTAGCTCTTGGAATTTAAAGGATATTTATACCAGGCTCCCCTTTGAGCCGTTGAAATATCGCTGGTCTCTAGGAAACTTTTTCGTACCGGACCTTTGCTCTGATACGAGGCTCGGCAACGGGGGGAAGAGGGACTTTACAATACCCCTCTGCTTTTGAGTTCCTGAAACATAGTAACCGAACGCTCCAATCCTGAAATTTTAAGAGCATCAACATCTTGTGTAGCGGTGAGCTTTTTGATAGCCACATACGCGAAATTTTGCGGCACTCGCCTTTCTGTTTTCTTGCCTATGAGCAACGTTTTAACCTGACTATCATCTCTGTAAAACCTGCCTTTTAAGATATCGAGAATAGTTTTGGCCATATTGTCTATGTCGCGCCGCGCATATTCGCTCTCACCGGAAAAGTACTGCAGAATAAAAACAAAAATTTCCCCGTCGCTGGGGAATCGCTCGTCACTATTCAGTCGAGCATCCAAATCAGTACCCACTGTATTTTTAAACACACTCAAGGATTCTTTCTCTGTTTTTCTCACTGTCCCCTCAAATTCTCCGTGATGATATGCCTCCTGGGTAGAGGGAACAATTTCACCGACACCAAAATCAAAATCTACTGAGGTTATTTTTCCTTTCTTCGACATTATCGTTTCTTTGACTTTGGAGTATCAGCATAAAAATGTACCCCCTCCTTTGTTTTGACTTTTTTAACCGCGCCAAATGAAACCGGTTCTCCTTTTTTTGTATAAAAGTTAACTACAATCGGCTCTTTCTTGGTTTGGGTAGCTATAAAAAATACTGGGGTTTTTGCTTTCGTTGCCATATTTAAAGAATAACAGATCTAAATAAAAAAGTCAAAAAGCGCTAGTAAAATCAACGGCTCAATGAGTGAGCCGTTGAAAAAATCTCTATCCAGCCAGCGGGCTTATTCCGCGGCCACTTGACTGGCCGGCGGGGTTTTGCTATGCTATGCTGTTTTTGGAATAAATCAAACGGAGGTGTGTTATGAAAATTGCACAAGAAAGGCCAGTGGTGTTGCTTGTTGACGATCACCAGGCAGTACGGAAATTGGTTGTTGACACCCTCGAGCCGTATAACTGTCAGTTCCTAATTGCGGATGATGGCGACAAAGCCTTGAAACTTGCGGCCGAAACGCCGGTGGACCTCGTGATTTCCGACCTGGAAATGCCGGGCATGAATGGCGACGAGCTGATTGGGAAGCTGGCGGAGAAGACACCGGATTTGCGGGTGATCCTGATGTCCGGCAACCATGACAAGCTCGACAAGGTCGACAAGGTCGCTCTTGCCCGCGGGAATCGGGTAAGGGTTGTCGGTAAACCGTTCCTGCCCTCGCAGCTGCGGAAAATAGTGGACGACCTCATGTTCC
>MFKK01000023.1 GCA_001781035.1 Candidatus Jorgensenbacteria bacterium RIFCSPLOWO2_01_FULL_45_25b
TTCTTCAAAAGATTGATCAAACCTTCCAACATTCGCGCAGTCCGCGTTCACTCTGCACTGCTGTTCGGATTCCTCCAAAACTCCCTTCTCGTCAGGCAAGGAAACATTCTTCGTAATCTTATAATTGCAAAAACTATTTCGGGTACAAATCGGACGCGGGTTCAGTTCCGAAGTCTTTATCTCCCGAAGCGTCTTTCCAACCGTCTCCTCCGACCAGTCACTGCAATCCATCCCGACACAAGATTTTACGCGATACAAATAAACGGTATCCAAATCAAGCTCGGGCGCTCCGGAAACGCGGTCAGGCCCCCTGTCTTCATACGCGGCAACGGAAAGACCGCTCTTTGCCTCAACAAAATACTCCTCATAAACAACGGATGACCCCGCCAAAGAAGGCGAAACAAATCCTGTAAAAATCGCGCGCGCCCTCTCCTTCAAGCCCGACACAATCTCGGAAAGACCCGCGTAGGGAATAAAAGGCGTCGGGCGCGGGATGTCTGCCATCCCGCTGGATGTCGGACATCCCAAACATTGAGTCCGTCCAACGCGCGCAATCTCCATATTCCGAACATTGGGCGTCTCAAAAAGCGGAGTCGCAAACGCGCGAACAAAAGCGCCCAACTGAAACACCTCCGCAAGCGCTCTCTCTCCAAACTCACTCAACAAAGAACTCGCGCCAAAAACACTGGCAAATTGCTCTCTCTTTGGAATAGCTCCGCCAACGGGAGGGTCAATACTGACACTAATAGACTTTGCAATATCACTAAGAGTAAATGTGCAAGAAGTAAAGGTTCCCGATGAGCATCCATCCCACGCACCTGCCTCAACAACTGAACCACCCGTCAAAGAAAGCGTAAGCGTCTTCTCTCCGGGTTCCATAGCAACACTGCAAATCTTCTCCAAAACAGTATCTTTTGAACACATAAGGCCTCCTCCCGAAACACTGCCGGTCCCCTCCCCGCCAATCGTAACGGTAACCATCTTAAGGCTCGGACTAAAAGAAGCAACGATAGTCTTGTTCCCACTTGCGCTACACGACAGGGTTCCGCTACAATCCCCGCTCCATCCATCAAACCTTGACCCTGCCGAAGCGCTGGCGCTAAACGCCACACTTGTTCCATCAGGAAACTCACTGCAGGAAACTCCGCAACTACCCCCCGCCGGACTACTTGTAATGCTCCCCGAACCGCTTCCCGAAGTAGAGGTTCTGACCACAAAATGCGTCGTCGCGCTTCTCTCTTCGGTAAATTTTGAATAAATCTGTCCACTTCCAAAAACCTTATACGCTCTCACCAAATATGTATGCCTCGTATGCGGAACCAGTCCGTCGTCTTCATACGACACAGCAGGCGTCCCCGCCATATCGGAGGTGGAAAGAGTTTTTACAAGCGCGCCGTCCCGATAAATCTCAAATCCCTCCTCCTTCCTTGATTGGTCATTCCAACTCAACCGAATTCTAGAACTTGAAATAGCAGTAGCCGTAAAATCAAGAGGAGTTTTTAAAAGCGTAGTCGTGCTAATAACATTAGGAGGAAAGGAACCGAAAGACGCGGAGGGTAGGGCGCTACACGCCGGGTCGGGACGACCCGACCTGTTTCCACTTATCACCTTCCCGCGATACTTAGTAACACCTCCTAATTCGGTCAAAGGAATCTGCGAACAGGAAGAAAGTCTAAAATAATAAGTAGTCGCTTCCTCAAGAGAGCCTACGGCATACCGAAATTCTTTTACCGAAACCGATGGCTCGCTGGAAGGGTTACGCATCAAAAAATCATCAGGACCAAACACCTTCAAAGTAATATCGCCTGAAGCCTTAAAACGATCAGTCGCGCCCGCCTGCGTGCTCTGTTCTATCTTATGATTATACGGAATCCATGTCGTCGCGTTCTTCCATATAAGTTCCACGGAGGAATCGGTAATGGAAACAACCCCTTTCTGCGTGGATAAGCTAGAGGGCGGAGGGAGAACAGGTTCGGGCGTCTTCGGAGTTACCCGAATCCGTTCAATGGTAAACGTATGCCCTTCCCGAGAGTCATTATCCTTCCAGTTTACATAAAGCGCCGAATCATCGTGCGCGAAAACCTGAACATTTGAGGGTTCCTTATTTAAATTTTCACAGCGCGCCATCGCCGAATTAGATTCACGAGTCTGCGCAACGTCATCAGCATTCTTATAAGTAGCTTTTACCCGGTAATAGTACGGCGTCCGCAAAACCACGGGCGAATCAACAAACGTCCCAGACGATTTCAAGAGACTGTCAAGAGTTCTTATAACTCCAAATGAATCATCCTTCGGCGTAGAACGCAAAATCTCAATCTTGTGAGACAAAGAAGGAGCGCCGTTCCATCCAACCTCAATCTTAGGTGTAGAAGGAGTGGAAAGATTACACTGCGCGCGGACCAGCAAGCTAACATCAGAAACTTGCGCAAGAGCAGTGCCAAAAATATCCGGGTTGGAAACGCTCCGCGCCCGAATCGTAACGGAGAGGGGCAACGTTTTTCCGGAAGGCAACGCGAGAGGCGCGATATACTTACCGCTCGCGTCAATCGTTCCGTATTCCGCCCCCTCAACAATCTCCCACGTAACGACGCGATTCTCCGGGAGACATCCAGCCACGCCAAGAATAGAAACGGCAAACGAAGCGCTCTCTCCAAATTTCAAATACGCGCCCGATGGAAAAATTGAAACACTGGAAACAAGGCATCCATCCGTTGTTCCATCGTCAGAAGAATCGCCTCCTCCAGTAAACTGAATCCATCCTCCAACATCCGACCCCCACGCGAAACCGCTCAACATATCCATTGATTCAAACTTTTTATCCCCGTTCCCGACACACGTCTCTCCCGTAGGAGTAGTTGAGCTCCCAAAGCAAACTCCATACGCCTTATCATCCGCTCCTCCCTGCGTCCGCAAACTAACCCATCCGGTCCAAATGCCATTCTTCGGGTCGGCAGCCAAAAATTTCGCCCACCCGCTAAGCCTTCCGCTCGCCTTGTCAAGCGATGCTGTACAGCTTCCCAACGGACATCCCGAAAGGTCGCTGGTGTTAAACGAAAGCCAGCCATATCCGCACGAACCGGAACGTGAAGGAGGACACCTAATACCGCTCCACGCGTACCCCGAAAGCCTCCCGCCCGGCTTGTTGCTCACAAACACTCCATACGGATGCGACGAATCGGTATCATTATCGGAACTCAAAGAAATCCATCCGACGCCAAGCGCGTTCCCCTCCAAAGAACCCGCGTTTGCCCAAGCCCATCCCCGAATCGGAGAAACATCCGTATCAACAGAACTCGTATCCGAAAAATCGGAAAACCCCGCGTCCTTCTTCGCGCGAACCTTGTAATAATATGTCCCTCCGGGAGGAACATCGGAATCAACGCAAGCTTGCGCGTTCGCTCCAACAGAACAAACGGACACAAACAGACCAGAAAAATCTTCTCCGCGAACCACCTCAAACCCCTCCTCGTATAAAGAATTGTCAGTCCATTGAAGGCTCACGCGCGCCTTCTCGCCTAAAAATCCCGCGATCGTTGACTTAACATTGCTCGGCTTTCCCAAACCGGTCTCAATAGAAACCACCTTGCTAAATTCCGACCTCAACGTCTCGCCATCCCGCGTCCGCAAAGCCTGAACCTTGAAAGCGTATGTAGTGTGAGGTTTAAGAGAAAACACATGCGAAAACATATCTTCGCTTCTTGAAAATATGGAAGCGTCTCCCGTCATTTTAATTCCCCCCCCTCCAACCGCGTCCGGCAAATCACCCGCGTACACCTCAAACATACCGTCAAAATCCGCCCTGTGTTTCCACGAAACCCTAACCGACACCTGGTCAGGCAATACCTCCTCAATGCTCGCGCTCAAACTACTGGGCGCGACAGGAATGGGGGCAAGAAACAAAGGAGAAGTAAACTCGGAATACGCGACCTCGTCCGCCAAACTCACATCGCAAAATCTGTCGCTATTAAAAGCTCGTATCTTATACACGTACAACTTTGTGTTATCAGCAACGGGCAGACTCAAATATTCCTTCGCCGAAACCAAACTCTTTAGTGATATTCTATCCGCAAGTTTCCATAACGCTCCTCCATCATCCGATTGCCACACCTCATACCCTCCATACTCATTCGGCTCTGTGCCGTCCCACGTAAGAATATGCTGTGAGAACGCCTCGTCCTCGGCGGGCACGACCCACTTCGCCGTAAAACGGAGCGGAACCGAAGGAATTAAAATGCTGGGCGCGAATCGAGTAAGGATATCTGTGTAAAGAGATTCTGCCCCGCCCGCACTGCTATTAAGCGCGTTCACTTTATATGGATATTCAATTCCGGGTTTTACGGAATTATCCAGATACATAAAATCTCCAAGGCTTGGCGCGCTACCCCGAAGCCCTCCGTCTCGCCAAATTTTAAAAATGGTTTTGGAATTTCCCTCTCCCTCCCAATCCCACCGAAGTTGAGTCTGGCACGCGGAAGAATTGACGGAATCAATCCGCAAATCCGATGGCGTGGGCAAAGTACCGGCAAAGGCGCCGGAAACTAAAAAGAAACTGACAAGAAAAATTCCCCTCCGAATAAAACGAAACATCATCACTAGAAGTATACCAAAAATAAGGAATGAGGAGGAGGTCGGATGTCCTAATCGTCAGTCAGTCAAGAGGTCCGACATCCCCAATATTGAAAGTCAAAAATTGCGCGAACGCAATCGGATGTCGGACTTCCACGTATTGAGGCCGTAAATCCTGAATCCTTTATCCTAAGTCTTAAAAGTCATAGAACATCCGACCTCCAAACATTAAAGTCGTCTCACTCGTAGGAACGGCGCGGATTTTTAAACATTTGGGTTTTGAGATTGTTTAGAGATTAGAGATTATCACTCGCAGGATATCGGATGTCCCCTGTCATAACTTACAAACTGACCAACTCGTCGCAACTTTCAACTTTCAACTCGTCGCAACTTTCAACTTTCAACTTTCTCTCTAACACCTCTCTCCAAATCTCTGCGCAATCAACACAAGGTCCAAAATATCAACAACCGCGTCCCGATTCACATCAGCCCGGTTTATATCGCTATCCAAAAGATTGCTTTCGCCAAAAACCCTTCCAACCAAAACCAAATCCACAATATCTATCCGCCCGTCCCCATTGATATCGGCAAAGGGACAAGAGTGAAAATCAAGCGAACCTTTTGAAGCCTGAAAAAACACGCCGTCTCCTCCTGAAGCGTCGTGCGAACTCTCACCTTCTCCACCTCTTTCCGAATCGCTCGGACACGCCGCAGTTTCAATATGAACGTTCCGAAACACCCCCTCCGACGGCACAGTCCCGCGAGGCGTCCACACATCAATTCGCTTCTGAATGGAAATCTTCCTTCCGGTTGTTCTGTCCGTCCTCTCCTTCGCGGTTCTGTCTTCCACGCGAAGCACCTTCTCGTCCTTGCCTGGAACAACAACCTTCACACAGCTTCCAAGCGGATGCTTCTCCAGCAAGTCGGGAGAAAGAGCTACAATTCCGGGACGCGTCTTCGTTCCAAGAGAGGTCTTCCCGGAAAGCGTATAAAAACTAAGCGTATTCGTCCCGCTCTGCGCGAACACAAAAAAAGGAAGAAAGAGAAAAACAAAAACAAACTTCTTCATCACTAGAAGTATACCAAAAATAAGGAATGAGAAGGAGGTCGGATGTCCTAATCGTCAGTCGGTCAAGAAGTCCGACATCCCCAATATTGAAAGTCAAAAATTGCGCGAACGCAATCGGATGTCGGACTTCCACGTATTGAGGCCGTAAATCCTGAATCCTTTATCCTGAGTCTTAAAAGTCATAGGACACCCGATGTCCCCAACATTAAAAACAAAGCGGAGGAGGTCGGATGTCCCTAATATTGCGGCCTCGCAGAGCTTGCGCGAAGCGCAAGAGGACATCCGACCTCCCTAATATTAAATTATCCAAATTATTCCGTGAACTCGCCTGCCCCGAAGCAAAGCTCTTCGGGGTCGAAGGGCTCCCTTCACATTCTAGCTTCTATTTTCTAGCTTCTAGATTCGTTGTCCTCAAGCGAAGCCCGTCCAGTTACTTCCTAAAGCAAAGTTAATTCTACCGTACCATCGCCCTCTTCTCTACCACAACTAAATGTTCGTCAAGCTCGTCTATTCTTCTTTCAATCAAATCATCCCGCTCACGAAAATTAATAAAACCATCCTCAATTTTAATAACTCGCTCTTCTATGCGAATCAAGTCTTTTCTAACTTCCGCAAGCCCGCCTTGAACTTCCGTAAATCCACTTTGAACCATCCGCGCGAACGGCTCAAGTTTCCGGTCAAAAGCCGAATCAAGCTTTTCATCAAACTTTACGTCAAAAACCCCTGAAACAATTTCTTTGATGTCTTTTTTGTCCTCTTCTGAAAGTCCCATATGTTTGGATTCTATTTCCTTGACCTTCTGTCGTAACTTTCAACTCGTCCTAACTTACCGTACCCCCACCCAAAAAATACTTTTCAGTATGGAAGCAAACCCCGGCGTTGGATGTCGGTCATCCGTAGGATGTCCGACATCCCCATATTGTGAAACACGCGAACCGCCCGCGCCCGCCACGCACGAGTTCCCAAACTCCCTCGCGACCAAAACCAAGTCAATGATATCCACCTTCCCGTCTCCGTTCACGTCCTCCGAAACCCATCGGGGGAAGGTCCCCATCTCCCCAAATCTCCGCCCCACCATCACCAAGTCCACAATATCCACCGCCCCGTCTCCGTTGATATCAATGGGGCAAGAGGGACCAAAAACATCAGCAGTACTATAGGCTAAGGGAAAAGATGTATCTCCGGAAAAACTAAAAAGCTTAGACCCAACCGAGGAAGGATTTTCTGAAACCGCGGGGGCTGTATCGTACTTACTAATTACCACATCAATATCTTTACGAAACTTGTCTCCATCGGCAGGCTTCCTATTTGGATTTACAAGCAAATACAAATAAAGATAGCGTATCTCCGTATCCCTCCTTTTATCAGAACCATATCCAACGGCCTCAAATTTATAATCAAGTCGATATACTCCTTTTTTTAATTTACTAGAAAGAGTAGGGATAAGGTCAACAGAATTCGCCTTCCTGCTTCGTTCTCTTTGAAACAATGGGCCCGTATAATTATAGGAGGTTCCATATATATCAGACCCTTCCTCCCCCCATCGCATATTGCGGTTTGTAAAGCTCAGCCCCGAAACACCTTCTGTGGTAGCGGAGTCCAAAGTAGTCGGAACATACCACACCTTCTCAACAGCCGCCGAAAAAATATTAATTGGTTCGCAATATAAATCACCTCCGGATCCTCCTCCCACCGCGACTAAATTAACACCGCCGCTTTTTTCCTCTCGAAAAGTTTCTAAAACATAATCCCGCGAATCTCCAAACTTGGAGGGGTCGGTAACTATCATACTAAGATGTAAATCCGGAGACCCAACCAGTTCCATGCTGCCAGTGGCATTCTCCATAATCAAAGCAACCTCAAAATAATTAGGCGGGGAGGATTCGTGATCTCCCTGACAAACCGTCTTTTCAACTCCTCTAGAAGTATCGGAAGAGGGAGTAAAAACAAAAGGAAGCTTTGAATAATCAACCGTCTCGGGAGTTGAGACCGGTAGATCTTTAGATTGTGTGGCCTCCTCATAAGGCGGATGAGGCGGATGAGGCCTCCACCTAATATGCGCGCTCGCGGAAAAAGCAAACATAAAAACAAGAAGAGCAGACACCAACGAATAGAAAGTTTTCTTTTTCATATACACCCATCAACTAACCCTCTCAATATTGCTACTCTTAGTTCCCAAGTGAAGCATAGCAAAATCGAAGGACTACATCTTATCTCGCTATACAACACCGAAACCCGCCAGTTGCTCCTAATGATTTTGCTTCAACTCTACTACCACCCCCGCCACCAGCACACGAACTTCCCATCAGCTTTCCGCGGATGGCATTATTGCCATCCGCAAGATCGTCTGTCCACTCCCAAACGCCAGAGCCAAAATTAGCGCCACTAGTCTCTCGCGTCTGACATGCATACAACCACTCCCCATAAGAACAAAGGCGCGCGCCCTTGTCAGCACAATAATCATTCGCCGCATAAAAAGCTGGTAACTCGCTCGCTCTGCCCGTAGCTGTCCCGATGTCATCAATGCGATTAGCCATAACACACACGCTCCCCGCCTTCACATAACCAGTGGGGCACGCTCGTTTTCCATCCTCATCCAAAATCATCGCTTTGCTTGTGTTATTCACTGCGAAATACAACTTATTGTCATTCAACCATATTTTTGCGAAACTAAGTCCTTCTCCAAGAAGTTGAAGGCCATTATCAATCCCTGGTGATCCCTTGCGAATTGAAAGCAAACGAGAAATAATCACTTCACCGGTATCTCTAACAACCAAACGAGGATTACTAGAAACAGGAACTCCGGTAATTGAATTCACCTGTTCCAAATACCAAGCATTGGCATAAACTCCTTCATCCCGACTATAAGCGCGAGGATTAACACCAATCTTCCACATATTCTTTCCTGCGGTATCATCCCGAAAAACTATACCAGGAAATAAACTTCCTCTAGTTCCATCATACTTCAAAACCCAATCCTGCCCCACAACACCCCCTATCCCTCCCCCGCTTCCAATGTCAAACCAGTCACCACCAACATCGCTTAAAAAAGAATGTCGCGCCTCCAGTTTATTAGAAGCACGATTAAAACGAATAACCGCACCACCCACACCGTCTGGACCAAATTTAATCATCGGATCTGTGTTTTCTATTACTACACCATCATTTACAACCGAACCAACGTACAACCGACCCTTCACGTCAAACCTCCCCGTAATCAACAAATCATCAATAGTTAAATCTATTTTAGTGGGGTCAGTGTTCGACTGCTTAATTTGCGGAAACGAACTCGTATCCAACGGCGCCGCCGGCTGTCCGCCGGGCGGATCCTCCGTCGGTCCCTGCCAAATCCCCTCCCCCCTCACAATTCCAGCAACCTGAAACACAAGCACGCCAAAAAGAAGTATGCTCAAACAAAAAAATGGATTCTTAAAAATTTTCCCTTTCATAAATTTTATTCCATGAACGAAGCCGAAGAGTTACCTTCATATTCTAGCTTCTATTTTCTAGCTTCTAGATTCTATTTTCTAGCTTCTAGATTCTATTTTCTAGCTTCTAGATTCTTATAGACATTATATCATATTCAAAAAATAAAACGTGTTTGGGAGGTCGGATGTCCCCAATATTACGGCCTCGCAGAACTTGCGCGAAGCGCAAGAGGACATCCGACCTCCCTAATATTAAATTATCCAAATTATTCCGTGAACTCGCCTGCCCCGAAGCAAAGCTCTTCGGGGTCGAAGGGCTCCCTTCACATTCTAGATTCTAGCTTCTAGATTCTAGCTTCTATTTTCTAGCTTCTAGATTCTTTATTCGTTGCCTCCCAGACGTGCAAAGAGACGGAGACCCGAAGGTTCCGTCTCTTTTGAATGTTGCGCGCTGGCGAGGAGCCACGCGCGTGAGTTGAAAGTAAAGAAGAAAAAAGAGGAAGGCTACCGCTTCAGGTTGGCCCATGTAGTAGCGACCTTTCCGCGCGGTTCGACGGCGCGCGAATCCTCGACAGCACCAAAAATTCGAAAGGTGCCATTACGCGGCGCACCCTCCAGACGTCGGTCCATCGTACCATCGGACCGAACAGCTCGAACCTCCTTCCGGCTAATCGCCGCGTACACGACCAAGGAGTTTTCAGTAACGGACAGCGGATATCCGTTACTGACGAGAAGAGTAGACACCAGAGTTTCGAGATCGAAGATTCGAACCTCAGGAACCTGGGCGAAATCGTCCACAAAAACGAGTCGCCCATCTGGGAGAAACATCGGCGCCTCCCCCCGAACGAGAAACTGAACACCGCCGCCTTCAATCGGAGAAACCACTAATCCGGTTGCTCCGTCATGGAAAACAACGAAGCGCTCATCCGGACTAATTGCCGGATAACCCGCCCCGAACGCGAGAAGCGTTAGCTCACCCCCAACACGAGGAACGACGGACGTGAACGTCCGATTTCCCCGTTGAAGGTTAAAGGTCATGTAATTCCTTGAGACCGTGGGAAAGGACCCGACGATCCCCAGAGAACGAATTCTACCATCCTTGTTCGCGATGTGGATCTCTCCATCGCGAACAAAAACGATTTCGCCCTCCGGAGTCCAGGAGGCAAGAGTCCCTTCTCCAAGGGACCGGACGGCACCCTCCTCCGTGAGGAGGAGAACGCGCTCTACGACGTTTCCGGAAACCACCGAGGTCTCCGTGTACACAGCCTCCCACCCCCAAACACTGGAGGCGAGGAGAAGGACGCCGACGAACACAAACAACGCAACGAACACGAAACGTCGAGTAACTTTCATAGCCGTTCCTCCGTGTCCCTCACCTTGGGGACAAACCGTTGGGATCAAGTCAATCTCAACCCCGCGCCACTTCTACTTAAAACACCTCAAGATAATCTAAGTAAAAGTGGTGCGGGGTCAACCCCACTACGCCCGTCCAAATTCGTAGAAATTTGTAGATTCGGATGATTCGTAGTTTCGGAGCGGTTCCTTTTCTAAACTTTTCAACTCAATTTAGTTTCTTTTTCAAAGAGCAGTCCCCTTATCTGTTCATAATGCTACCACATCAAGCCAAAAAAATCAAGGTGTGTGGATAACTAAGTTTCATATCAAGACTAAAGACGTGTTTTAAGTTTCTTTTCTAAACTTTTTAACCGCGCAAAATTGAAGTTGCGTGGCTTATTTCTTCACACATCGCTTATTTATAAATAGAGTGTGTCCCAATGTTTACAAGCACGACAATGTGATCCCGCAGAAAGAAAAACATCACTCTATGCTGGCCAACAACGGTAAAAGCCCAAAACATTTTGTATTTACCGCCTAATTTATGCGTATTCAAAAGCGGATGAAACACGTTCTCTCGAAGAAAACGCTCTTTTTCCATAAAAGCTCTCTGAACAAAAAAAGGCATATTTCGCAATGCCTTCTCAAACTTTGAAGTATACCGAACTTCCGCAATTGGACGCGCGGTTGCCATAAAAATTACTTGCCGACAATACTCTTAAAGCTCCGCGCTGTTTTCAGTATCCCTTGTTTCTTTTCAGCACGAAATACGCGAACCGCCTCATCGGTATCCTCCTCTTCCCAAAGAAAACGCTCCTTCAAACGAAGTAACTCCTCATATTCTTTTTGCGGAATAGCAACAAGCGGTCCTCCTTTTGATGTGTGTTCCAAAAGAGTAATAGTAATCATAACCATACTCTATCAAAAATCCATAAAAAATCAACAACTGCGCGTAAGTCAGTTTCAATAAGAAACTATGGGCGTTCATCAAGCCTTAAAACAAAACCACAAAGACGAACAAAGTTTAGAAAGTTACATTGAACAATTTAACCTTAGAGCGCCGACGCAACCAAACCGCCCACGCATCAATCTTTGGACGTCTGACGTCAAAAGATTAGAATATGTTCGCATCGGTCATCAGAAACAAAACAAAAACGCCTCTTTCAAGCGTCTTTCTGCAAACCACCTCCAAGGTTAAATACAACTAAAACATTTACCAATGTTTACATGTCCGACATGTAAACATACTCAATATTTGGGAGTTCGGCTTCCAAATATACCAAATTCACATCATCACACAAACTCTTCACCATTACTACCCCACCCTACGGCGCGGAAGTAAAATACACCGGCACGACATACCGCGCGTACTGGCTAAACATATCATTGCTCTCATATTTCAGAAAAAGAATAGTGATGTAATCCGTTGAAGAATAGCTCCCTCTTACAGTAAAGGTTACCCTCCCCGAAGAAGGATAGCTCCCGTCAAGTGGACTGTAATAATTCCGAAAACCCGACCCGCAAATGCTTCCGCCCAAAGAAGGCGTGTTGGAAATCTCCGTCCCCTGGCAGGCTCCATAATAAGAAATGGAAAGTTTTGACAATCCATCGTTTAACAAAGTGTTAAACCCTCCAATCGCGTTTCCCTTATCCGGCGCCGTTGAACTCACATAAAACACCAGCGCATTCCACACTCCCGGAGCAAGCGTATTCACATCCTGAAAATCAAAACTGACCTGCGCAGACGCGGAAGAAGCGTTAATCATTCCCCACCGAACATTTGAAATCGTAAGAGGCGGAGTCGGGGTCGGCACAACATACTGGATAACGCTGGAAGTGGAAACATTTCCAAAATCATCCACAGCCCGAACTCCAAAAAAGTATGTTTCTCCGATGGGAAGGTCAAGTGTCTTTGAAAGCGAAGTTCCGTTTGATTGCCACGCGCCCTCATCCAACTCGGAAGAAGTTGAATAGTTAAACTGGTACGTAATAAAAGGGTGATTCAAGGTATCAGAATCCGTGGAACTCGCAAAAGAAAACCGAACCGTTGAGTTTGTCTCATTAAAACTCGCGCTCAAATTCTCCGGCGTGGAAGGAGCTGCCTGCGCGGGCAAAGAATCCTGAAAATATCGCTTCGTCTTATCAAACGCGACAAGTTTAAACGTCTGCTGTCCTCCGCCGGAATTATAGAAAGAATAAAACGCGGCTGTTACGTAATCGGTTGAAAAAAAAGAAACATCGCCGGTAGAACTCGCAGTCTTCAAAAGCAGATGCTCGTCCTCAAGCTTGCTGAAAGTAAGCGCGTTGTTCATCAATCCGCCTCCTGTTCCGCACCGCGAAGCATTGTCTGGCAAAAGCAAAGAATAGCCTGGCGTATTCGTTCCTCCTCCGCACCGGTCATATTTCACGCGCAACGCCCCGTCCGAAGAATCCAAACCCCAGTCATTTGAGTTATAAAGAAACTCCTGCGTTCCCGGGTCGCGATTCAGATAAAACACAACCGCCTTCCAAGAATCGTTCACCGAGCTCCAGTATAAATCCGGCACAAAGGGATATGGAGCATAATACATATCAAGCAAATAGTCGGTCGCGCCTCCCCGCGTATCCCGATAAAAAGAAAACGAATCAAAAAAATCCGGAGCAGAAGTCGTGGTTGAAGCAATATCTCCCGCATATCCTTCATCATCCGTCAGACGCAAAAGAAAAGAATAGTCTCTTCCAACCTCGCTAATCCGCTCTGAAAAACTTGTGCTTGTACCCGTATACCGCAAAGAGCTCGTCCCGTTCGTAATATCAAAAACGGAATATGATGTCGCGTGAGCATAAGAGTTCCACGAAAAAGAAAACTCCAATGTGCTGGAGCTGTATACCGCCTGAAAATTCAAATCCGATGATTGAGAACGCGACTCGGATAATCCCGAAGTGTTCTGCGGATTCGGTGCAACGCGGACCTCAAAATCGGAAGAGTCTCCCGACACATCACACCCATTCCCCAAATACTCTCCATTTCCTTGTGAAGAAACACATACACCGCCCGAAACCGCCCTCCGTTCAAGCGATTGCCCCGCCACAATTTCAGCATACGCAAACTCATCAATAATATCTCCGTCTTCATCATAAAGCACAACGCTGTTATTGCTCCCCGCGAGCGTCTGCGATGTCTGCGTATACCGCTGGTCTGCCACAACGCTTCCCTCATACTCCTGGCTCGCGATTAAAAAGAAACCTTTCGCGCGAATCGTACCGGTCATATTCGTCGCCAAATTCCCAAGCGTCCCAGATGATGTCTTCTTTTTTATGTCCCAGTCCGCGAGATTAACGTCGCTCTCTCCCGCGTTATACAATTCCACAAACTCCTGCTTCGTATCGCTCGCGGAACCCGCCTGTATCTCGCTTATCAAAATAACGGGAGAAGCTGGTGGAGATGACGTAACGGAAGAGGCTTGAGAAACAGTCTGCGTATTAGAACTTGGAGACCCTCCTAAACTTTGTGAAAGAGAAACAATCGTGTTTTCTTCTCTCGGCGTTCCTCCCGCAACTCCGCTCGTCTGCCATCCAAAATCTCCGCGCCTCTCCATCGTTCCTTTGGAAAAAGTGCTTCCGCCCGGCCACGATGGCGAAGCAAAAACCTCATCCTGCAACTCGCACGACGAATCAAACAACCGCAATCCGTCATCGCTATTAGAAATCGCGCCGGTATAAATCACATCCGCCTTCACGTTCGGCACAGTCGCGTCATCGCTCCGCTCCAAAAGAAAAAATCCGCCGGGGAGAATCCCGCTTGCCTCCTCAAACCGAACACGCGCGCTTCCCTTCTTGTTAAGTAACTGCCAACCGGAAAACGCGACCCTCTCTCCGGATATATTTTTCATCTCAACCCACTCATCGCTCGTATTTAAAGTCGTTCCCATCCACGCAACCTCGTTGATAAGAACCTTATCTCGCCACGGAGAAACGCTGGTTTCAAACGCGCAATCTTTCACGAGAAGGCTCTCCACCGCAACCGGAACATTTTTCTTGTTCTCGGTTTTTTTCTCCTCATTCTTTATTTCTTCATTTTCGTCATTCTCTTCCTCATTATCCCCTAAACTTGTTGAAGAGTTACGCAAAGAATTTTCGCCACCAGGACTTCCCCCAACGCTCGCGCTCGTATACCAAGAAAAACCTTCTGCCCGCTCCATCGTCTTTTTTGAACTATTCTCGCCGGCGGGCCACGCGGGCAACCCAACGGCCTCATCAACCAGACCGCACTTTGAATTAAACAATCGGAGTGCCTCCTTACTGTTCGCCAAATTCCCCTCATACAGAAAGTCAGGACGAAAAGAAAAGCTCTCACCCTCCCTTGCCAAGGTCAAAAAACTCCCCGAGCCCATTTTTGCTCCGGTCGGAAACCGAAACTGAATATCCCCTCCCCCGTCTACAAGCTGAAATCCCGAAAGGTCAAACGCCCTCCCCGAAACGTTTCTTACCTCAAACCATTCCGCCCGCGCGTTCCCCACAACCCCCATCCACGCAACTTCGTTCAGAATAACTTCACCTCTTGTCGGAACCTCTTTTGTCTGAAAAACGCAAAACATCTCTGTGTCTTCGTTGTCATAAGGGGTAATATCTCCTTTGGAGATCCGACCTCCCTCATCGTCATCGTTTTGCGTCAAAGAAATTTCCTCCGTCGTCTCTCCCCCTTCAAATGTCTTTGAAAAAAGCGAGCTTGCGCCACTCAATATGTTCCCAAAAAAATTCTTAACCGCTCCGCCGAACTTCGCGATCTCAATCCCAGGGGACCAGAGCCCGCTAAACGGCATCTTTCCCGTGTTCAGACGCGTAACATGCTGGGGAACATAATCTCTCGCCTCCCTCTCAAAAAGTTCAAGCGCCCCAACCCCATGCATCACAATCTGCCGAGAGAGCCGCGAGAAGTAGGCGTCAAAAAAATATAAATCTTTAGTTTCAAGAGTATATTTTCTTTGAAAATCTATATTCCCAACCTTCACGTCAACATATTTTGCAAGAAAAAAAGCAACACCATTCTCATCAAGACCATATGCAACTCCATCAATCTCCTTAACAATCTTCGGCAACTCATAAGCAGAATCGTTTATACTGTCCTTTGAGAAAAAATACTTGTTTGAATAAAGCGCCATGGATTCCACATAATCCCGAATCGTTCCCTTTGAAACGGGAGAAAGCCCGTCCAGCCTCCCAACTCCGTCCTGAATATTCTCCCTTGTCCATCTCTTCGCGTAATTCTCATAAGGCGAACCCGTGTCTCCGGTTAATTTCTCGGTTGAGTGAGGATGGGGGTCGTTCCGCGTATGCTCGGGCACTCCCATATCTTCCAAAAGATGAAAAATATACCCGAGTGTAAGATACGCCTCGTCAAAATTCTGGTTCGCGTAATAATCCATCGCCTGTGTCCATGTGCGGTCGCCCCCGTACCGGTCATATCGCGCCTGCGCCTCGCGGTTATCAATCCAATCCAAAGCCGAAGTCCATCCGGTCCCTGGGTCAATTCCCCAAGTAATAAGCGCGCGGGCGGTATCGGCGGGAACCCTTCCAAGCTTCTCCCCGTTCCAGCTTATTTTTTGTATCGGGTCATAAAGATGGTTCACCCATCGCGGAGGCGTATCCTCAAGCATGCTCCCCTTCACAATAAGCTCCTTCCGCTCCGGCGAAATCTTCTTGTCGGGATTTCGCCTGTTGTACTCCTCAACAATCGCCTCCGTTAATGCGGGGTGCGTAGTCTTGTCACCGTACGCGAACACAAAACGCGGAGAAAAAAGAACAATGCACACAAACAAAAACGGCACCGCGCAAAGTACCGCACAACAAGCTCTGCCATATAATATTGTCTGAGCCCGCCTGCCCCAAGGCGAAGCTTTTCGGGATAGAAGACCTACCATATTCTTTTTGTTTAAACCTGTCCGCCCCGTAGTTCTTGAGCCTGCTCGCCCCGTGGCGAAGCTCTACGGGGTCAAAGGATTCTTCGGAGTCGAAGACCTACCATAT